>JBDNIX010000012.1:0-4913 GCA_041688045.1 Nitriliruptoraceae bacterium | reverse complement strand
TCGACGGTCGGCGTGTCCTGGTCGGTTGTCACCACCGGGGCTCTCCTGTACGACGGTGTGCGGTCGCTACGCTCGAGGCTACCCGCGACGAACCCCCGACCGGGTGGGCAGTGGACGAATCGGGAGGCCAGTGCGGCTCGACACCGACCCCTACCTCGCACGGTACGCGGCACGCGTCCAGGGCATGAACGCCTCGGAGATCCGAGCGCTGTTCGCCGTTGCGTCCCGGCCGGAGGTCGTGTCGTTCGCCGGCGGCATGCCCGCGACCTCGGCGTTGGACATGGAAGCCGTCGAAGCCGTCATGGCGCGGGTGATCCGGGAGTCGGGCGCCACGGCCCTGCAGTACGGGGGCGGCCAGGGTCGCCCGGAACTGCGACGTGCGTTGGTCGAGGTCATGGAGCACCAGGGTATCCCTGCGCATGCGGACGATCTGGTGATCACCTCCGGGGGTCAGCAGGCGCTGGAACTGATCGCCAAGTGCTTCATCGATCCGGGCGACATCGTGCTCGCCGAGGGACCCACCTACGTCGGCGGGATCGGCGCCATGAAGAGTCACCAGGCGGACAACCGTCACGTCCCGATGGATACCGACGGCATGCAGGTCGACCTCCTCGAGGAGCAACTGATCGCCCTGGCCGCCGGGGGCCGCCCGGCCAAGTACGTGTACACGATCCCGAACCACCAGAATCCTGCCGGCGTGTCGATGTCGGTCGAGCGGCGCCTGCGACTGGCGGAGCTCGCCGACACCTACGACCTGCTGATCGTCGAGGACGATCCCTACGGCCTGCTGACGTTCTCGGGCGAAACCCGGCCCTCGCTCCGGTCGCTGGTGCCGTCCCGGGTGATCTACGTCGGCACGATGTCCAAGACCTTCGCACCGGGCGTGCGAACCGGCTGGGTGGTCGCCCCCCGACCGATCCGCGACAAGTTGGTGCTGTTGCGCGAAGCCGCCGATCTGTGTCCCTCCAACCTGACGCAGATGGTCGTCGAGGGGTGGCTCTCCAGCCAGCCGTGGCGCGAACAGATCAAGCGCTTCCGGGAGGTCTACCGCGAGAAGGCGGAGATCATGTTGGCCGCCCTGGACACGGAGATGCCGGCGGGCGTCACGTGGACCGTCCCGGCCGGGGCGTTCTATGTCTGGGTGAGCGTTCCGCGCGGCATCGACACGTCCGACCTACTGGCGAAAGCGATCAGCAACCGGGTGGCGTACGTCCCGGGTCGCGGCTTCTACGCCGACGGCAGCGGCGGCGACCAGGCCCGGTTGTGCTTCAGCTACCCCGAGGTGGACCGGATCGCGGAAGGCGTGCAGCGGCTCGGGGAACTGCTGCACGCGGAGCGCGAACTGGTCGCGGCGGTGTACGGCGACGACGCACCGGAACTCCGAGCGCGCCGGTCCGGACAGGCAGGGGGACTCGGTGGGTGAGCACGGACACGAGACGGAAGGACGGCCGGTGACAGGTTCGATCGCAGTGCTCTGTGGGGGCATCTCGCTCGAGCGGGAGGTCAGCCTGCGGTCCGGTGGGCGCGTCGCAGATGCGCTGGCCGATCGTGGTCACCAGGTGGCGCAGGTCGATGTGGACGCCGATCTGGTGCGGACCCTGGAAGAAGGGGGCTTCGACGTCGCCTACCTCGCTCTGCATGGCTCGGCGGGTGAGGACGGCACGATCCAGTCGCTCCTGGAACTCATCGGCATGCCCTACACCGGACCGGACGTGCTGGCGAGTTCGATCGCGTGGAACAAGCCGATCGCCCAGGGCCTCTACGGCCGTCACGGCCTGAAGGTCCCCGACCGGGTCACCCTGAGCCAACAAGCCTTTCGCGAAATGGGTGCCGGTACGGCGGTCGATCGTATCGCCAGCTCGTTGGGCTCACCCCTGGTGGTCAAGCCGGCCAGCGGCGGATCCTCGCTGGGCCTCAGCATCGTCGAGGAACCCACCAGCCTCCCCCAGGCGATCGTCGGTGCCCTCAGCTACGCCGAGGTGGTGCTGATCGAACGCTTCGTCCCCGGCACCGAGGTGGCCGTGACCGTGCTGGACGGCACGGCGCTGCCTGCCGTGGAGATCCAACCCAAGGAAGGCGCGTACGACTTCGCCGCGCGATACACCGCGGGAGCGACCGAGTTCCATACCCCCGCACGACTGGAGCCGGACGTCCGTGCGGCCTGCGAAGCGGCGGCGGTCACCGCCTACACCGCTATCGGGGCCCGCCACCTGTCCCGCGCCGACATGATCGTCGACGCCGGCGGGACGCCCTGGCTGCTGGAGATCGACACCTGTCCGGGGATGACGGGAACCTCGCTGGTTCCGTTGGCGGCCTCCGCTGCCGGCATGGACTTCGGCGACCTCTGTGAGCGGATCATCGGGCTCGCCCTGCGTGACCGGACATGACCGACGGACGTAGGCCATCACCGACCGGCTCCGGGACGCCGCCGGTCACCGACGACGATCCCACCGAGCTGACCACGCACGCCGTGGATGACGAACTCGACGACATCGCGGATGCTCAGGACTTCACCGACCTGGAAGGCGACCTCAACGAGGCGCAGGACCCGGATGGCCCCGCCCCTCGCGTCGTGGCGTTCGATATCGGCGAGGTGCTGATCGACGAAACGCGGGTCTGGGCGATCTGGGCTGAACTGCTGGGCGTCTCACCGCTGTCGTTCGCCGCAGTCCTTGGCGCCGCCATCACCCAGGGCGGAGATCACCTCGACGTCTTCCCACACATCGCGCCGAACATCGAGTGGGAGGCCTTCCTCGAAGAGCACGAGCGCCGCTACGGGGGCTTCCAGGACGACGACCTGTACGCCGACGTCCGACCGTGTCTCGAGGAACTCCGCCACCTCGGGTTTCGCATCGTGATCGCCGGGAACCAACCTGCCAGCCGAAGCGAACAATTGCGCGCCTTGTCGCTACCCCACGACCTGATCACCACGTCCGAAGAGCTTGGAGCCGGCAAACCGGACACGGCATTCTTCACCGGCCTCATGGCGGCCGCGGAGCTGACGGATCCGTCGGACCTGCTCTACGTCGGCGACCGGGTTGACAACGACGTGCTGCCAGCCGCTGCGTTCGGCATGCGCACGTGCTGGCTCCAACGCGGACCATGGGGTCATCTGCAGGAACTGCCCGACGACGACGAACCCGACCTCGTGTTGTCGGGCCTGGGTGAGTTGCCCCTGCTGCTAGCGGAGTGGCGGGGATGAGCGACGCCGGGAAGCGAGCGGCCGGAGAAGCCGCGGCGGAGCTGGTCGCGGACGGCATGCGACTGGGTCTTGGAACCGGGTCCACGGTGGCGTTCTTCCTCGACGCACTCGCCCGACGGAACCTGGACGTCGCCGGGGTCCCGACCTCGGAGGCGACAGCCAGAAGGTGCCGTGAATTGGGAATTCGGCTGCTGGACACCGATGCCATGGACTCGCTGGATCTGTGCGTCGACGGGGCGGACGAACTGGACGCGCGGCTCAACCTCACCAAAGGTGGCGGCGGCGCCCTTCTGCGGGAGAAGGTCGTGGCGAACCTGGCGGACCGGTTCGTCGTCATCGCAACCGCGGACAAGCTCGTCGACCGTCTGGCGGACACGTTCGCCCTCCCGATCGAAGTCGTTCCCTTCGCCCTCGGACCGGTGCAGCGGTCCCTGCGTGCTCTGGGGTTCACGCCGACGGTCCGCGGCACGGACGCCAGCCCGTACCGCACGGACAACGGCAATGCAATCATCGATGCCCGCTACGGCGGAGGGCTGGACGACCCCGCCGTCACGGACGTGACCCTTGCCCTACTGCCTGGCGTCGTCGAGGCGGGGCTGTTCATCGATCTGGCTGACGTGGCCTACCTGGGCACCGACGACGGGCAACTCCGGCACGTCGAACCGGACGACTGAAGGCCCAAGCATCAGCGTTCGTCGGACGGCATCGAGATCGCGTCACGCCCCGACTCCAGTCCCCCGGCGATGACCCCGACAATCCGCTCGAGATCGTCGACAGACGCGAACTCGATGGTCAACTTGCCCTTGCGGGCACCCATCGTGATGCGGACCCGAGATTCCAAGGCATCCGACAGGTCGTCCTGAAGATCCACCAGACCGGGTGCCACGATGCGGCGCTTGCCGGACCCGCGGGAGCCTCCCTGCGTGCCGTCACCGGCGTCGCCAGGCTCGTCCATGAGCCGCAAACGGACCAGTTCCTCGATCGCCCGGACGGAAAGGCCCTCGGCGACCACGCGCTCGGCAAAGCGTTCCTGAACCGCCGGATCGGCCAGGGCCAACAGGGCTTTGGCGTGCCCGGCCGACAGAATGTTCGTCGCCACCCGCCTCTGCACACCCGACGGCAGGGTCAGCAGTCGCAGAGCGTTGCTGATCGACGGACGGGACTTGCCGATGCGGTTGGCCAGCTCTTCCTGCGTGAAGTCGAATTCCTGCAGAAGCTGCTGGTAGGCCGCAGCTTCCTCCAGGGGGTTGAGTTGGACCCGGTGAATGTTCTCGACCAGAGCCTCTTTGAGCAGGTCCGAGTCGTCGGTGTGGCGCACGACCACCGGGATGCGATCCAATCCCGCCAATTTTGCGGCGCGCAGGCGCCGTTCTCCGGCCACGAGCTCGTAGCCGCCGCCCTCCACTGGTCGCACGACCAGCGGCTGCAGGACGCCGACATCCAGCAACGAGACCGCCAGCCCCTCGATCTCCGCTTCGTCGAAGACCTCTCGGGGTTGACGGGGGTTGGGCGTGATGTCGTCGGGCGAGATCTCGGCCAGCGTCGCCGTCGCCGGACGAGGCGGCGCAGGCAACTCGTCCGTAGCCGCATCAGCCGGGGGCGCCGTGACCGCGTGGAAGTCCGGCTGGCCCGGCGACACGGATGCTGATCCCGCATCGTGTCCCGCAGGCCCGTTCTCCACCGATGTGGGAAGGCGATCCGACTCCTGCGT
>JBDNIX010000146.1:0-7800 GCA_041688045.1 Nitriliruptoraceae bacterium | reverse complement strand
CTGGCTGACTGCGCGCGGATCACTGCCCGTCAACGTCAAGGTCGTCATCGAGGGCGAGGAGGAGATCGGCTCCCCACACCTTCCGAAATTCCTTGCGGAGTACGGCGAACTGCTGCGAGCCGACGTCATCGTGCTGACCGACCTGGTGAACTGGAAACTCGGATGGCCGGGACTGACCACCACACTGCGCGGCATGGCTGACGCCACCGTGACCGTCCGGGCACTCGAACAACCCGTGCTTCCCGGCATGTGGGGCGGCGCCGTTCCCGACGCGCTGACGGGCATGGCCCACGTGCTGGCCTCGCTCCATCACGCGGAAGGATCCATCGCCGTCGAGGGGTTCACGGACGACGTTCGACCCTTGTCGGACGATGAACGAGCGCAGCTCGCGGCACTGGGTGAAGACGCCGAGCAACTCCGTGCCGAGGTACGGATGCTCGAGGGCGTGGAGTTCGTCGGCGACCCCGCGCGCGGCCTGCTCGAACGGATGTGGGCCCAGCCGACCATCACCCCGACCGGTATGGACACCCCATCGGTGGCCAACGCGTCGAACACTCTGCTGTCGCGCGTCGACACCAAGTTGTCCTGCCGCTTGGCGCCCGGACAGGACCCGGACCGCGCCATGTCGGCGCTCCGTGACCACCTCGTGTCACATGCGCCGTGGGGGCTGCACGTCGAGGTGACTCTGGGCGAACGCAATCCCGCATGGGTGATGGAACCGGGCGGACGTGCCTGGGACGCGGCGATCACGGCCATGACCGCGGGCTACGGCCGTGAACCGGCGATCCTCGGCTGTGGTGGGTCGATCCCGTTCGTCGAGCCGTTCAGCGAGGCCTTCGGCGGGGCTCCGTGTCTGCTCGTCGGAATCGAGGATCCCGCCTCCAACGCACATGGAGAGGACGAATCCCTGCACCTCGAGGACTTCGCGAAGGCGTGCCTGACTGAGGCGTTCCTCCTGCAGGGGCTGGCGGGGTCAGCTGCGGCCGAGAACGGGGACTGAGGACCCGGCCGCACGCGTGGCCCGCCGCTGCCGACGCGCGGCACGATAGGTCTCTGCGGCCTTTTCGGCACGGGCCATCCGGTAATCCGCTTCAGCACCCTGGATCGTCATCGTGGTCATCGCAGCTACCTCCTGGTCGTGCGGGTCCCCGGACGGCGACGCCGTGTCGGTTCCCGCTTTACGTTCGATGGCCAACATACCTAATTGTTCGATAGCTGTCGAACCTCTCGATGTCGTACTTTCGGCCACTATTACACGGAAAGGCTCCCCAACCATCTGATTTTCGCTGAACCTCGATCTGGCCAGGTAGGGTGTGACGGTCCGATCGCCGTCGAACCGTGGGAGGATCGTGCGCGTCGTCGACCTGCGCAGCACGTCGTCCACATCCCCGTTGGACGTCCGGGTGCGGGCGTCCGGCGCCGCCGAACTGCTGCGCCTGATCGGCGTCATCGCGGGCAAGGACGGGTCGACCGACTATGACGTCGGGCGGGACCGCATCGAGCAGTTGCACGCTCGCGTGCCCGACGACCTGCTGGACGACATCGCATCACTGGATGCCGCGTCCGGCGGAACGGGCTTCCTGGTGCTGTCGCTCCTGGCCGCCAGCCTGCCGGAACCCGCCGGCGTCCCGGAACTGCTGCACACACTGCGGGCCGAGCCGGAGCTCAGCTGGCGGCTTCTCCTGTCGCATGAGGCCCAGGATCTGGTGCCGGGGGACGACGACCTACCCGCACGAGTTCTCCGCGGTGACCCGGAGGCCATGACCTACATGCGGGACTGTGCTGCGGACGTTGCCTGCCCCGACGCCATTGCCCGGCTGATGGCCGCGGATCCGAAGGAGCACGGACGGCGGATCGCGGACGTGGTCGAGCGGTTCGACACGGCGATCTGGCACGACCTTGAACGCGAGTCCATGGAGCCCATCCACCGGGACGTCGCTCACCACCGTGAGCGACTGGACGCGGGGATCGACCCGGTCGAGATCATCGTCGGTGCCACCGACGGCTATGAGTTGAGCGACGACGCCAAGCTGCGGCACGTCGTCCTCCTGCCGAGCTACTGGATGCGCCCCTGGTTGGTCGTCGGTCGTTTGGGGCTGGACACGGAAGTCATCTCGACGGTCGTCGCGGATGAGTTCCTGGCCCTGCCCGCGGAGACGCCCCCACCCGCGCTGCTGAAGCTGTTCAAGGCCCTGTCCGACGAGAGCCGCCTGAAGTTGCTGCGGCGCATGTCGTCCGGACCCATCAGCCTGACTGAAGCGACGGAGGCGTTGGATGTGGCCAAGGCCACCGCGCACCATCACCTGTCGATCCTGCGCCAGTCCGGGATGGTGGCCATGCGCGGCTCGGGCCGGTCCACGCGATACGCGCTGCGTGAGGACCCGGCCGGCGCCGCCCACGACGCCCTGTCCACCTACGTGCCATCTCGACGCTGACGCATGGCCGATCCCCGCGACGCCGGCTACACCGACGTCGACCTTGTCCGCCAGCCGGGCGTCGACGACCCCGACGACTATCGCCATCCGTTCGCCCGAGACTACGACCGGTTGGTGCACACGCCCGCGTTCCGCAAGCTGTAGGGCAAGACCGGCGTGGTCGCTCCGGGCGAAGGTGACTTCTTCCGGACGCGCCTGACCCACACCATCGAGGTCGCACAACTCGCACGGCGCCTGGGGTGGAAGCCGGGGCTTCGCCGACTTCGACTGACCAGTCCTCGTCGACATGTCCGGGCCAGGCGTCAGACGCCGAGGTCCCGGCGATCGAACGTGACGGCGGCAACCGCCAGCGCGAGGGCCGACAACACGAGCAGCGCGCCGAAGCCGAGCGGATCGATGCCGTTGACCAGTGGTTCCGATCCGAGGTACCAGGAGAACGGGCTGATGGCTTCGAGCCACCGGCCGTCGTCCAGCATGGGCGCGAGCGCGTCGGCCAGGTAGGCCAACACCGCGACTGCGGCACCGGCGCCAAGCGCGATGACCCGTCGTCCGGTCGCCGCACCGACGGCGAAGGCGACGCTGGACAGCGCGAGCGTCAGGAGCAAGAGCCCGAGACCCGTGGCTGCGAGGTCACCCTGGCTGACGTCCATGTCGATCGCCATGACCGTCGCCGCCACGACCAGCCACGTGGCCACGGAGAGAACGGCCACCTGGATGACCACCGCGAGATGGCGCTCGAAGATCACGCGTCGTCGGCTCACGGGGTGGGTGAATTCGAGTTCAAGTGTCCCGTCCTCCTCCAGGCCGGCCACGATCCGAGCCCCGATCCCGAGCCCGAAGACCAGCAGCAGCAACGGCGCCAGCAGGCCGAACACGGTGGATTCGAGGTAACCCGCCGGTGACCCGATCGTGTCGTAGCCCAGCGCGCTGACGAGGCCCTCCGGCATCCCTTCGACCAGCGACGCGAGCTCGCCGGTGTCCATGACGGTGTAGAGGCTGGCGTAGATGCCCGACACGGCGGCAACCGCGACGGTCCAGATCACCAGCGAACGACGCTGCTGACGCAGCACCCAGCCCACGACCGGTAGGCCGCTCGGCTGAGCGTCGTTGGCGGGGCGTGCGGGCAGGGTGTCAACGGACATCAGTGACCACCCCCTCGGCGTGCACCGCCACGCGGTAGAAGTCGAGGAACAGATCTTCGAGTTCTCGGTCCTGGGCCGACCAGCGCACGACGTGATGGCGAGCTGCAGCCTTCAGCAGGGCGTCGGGCTCACCACGCAGCAGACAGGTGACCGTCGTCCCGTCGACCGCGACGTCGTCGATGCCGGGAAGCCCGGAGAAGTCGTCGGCCGACACGTGCGTGACGAACTCGAAGACGACCTGCTGACCGGCGTTGCGCCGAAGCGTCGCGACGTCATCCAGGTCCACGATCCGTCCCTGGCGGACGATCGCCACGCGTTCGGCGATCACTTCGACCTCCGACAGCACGTGAGAAGACATGAAGACGGTCGCTCCGCCGCCCTGGGCCTCACGCACCATGCCGATGACCTCGCGCTGCAGCAAGGGGTCCAAACCGCTGGTCGGTTCGTCGAGGATCAACAACTCCGGGGCGTGCATGAACGCCTGGATGACACCCACCTTCTGCTTGTTGCCCTTGGACAGCCCGCGGATCGGCTTGTCCAGATCCAGGGCGAGCCGCTCGGCCAACGGATGGATGCGCTCACTCCCGGCTCCACCGCGGAGACGGGCCAGATATCCGAGCAGTTCCCCAGCCGTGGTGCGACCGCTCATCGCGAGTTCGCCCGGTAGGTAGCCGATGCGAGCCCGGAGTTGCGGCCCACCGGCAGCCGGCGTGGTTCCCAACACCTCGACCGATCCTGCCGTGGGTCGGAGTTGGTCCAGGAGCACCCGGATGGTCGTGGACTTGCCCGCACCGTTCGGACCAAGGAAGCCGAACACCTCACCGCGACGGATCGACAGATCGAGCCCGTCGAGAGCGCGGGTGGAGCCGTACTCCTTCACCAGGCCGGTGGTCCGGATGACCACATCCGCGGATGCCGTACCGTTCATCGGTCGTCCTTCCCGTCCGGCGGGCGGTACCCGTCACGGATGCGGTCGAAGAGGTCTTCGTTGATGACGCCCTTGGCGAGGATCTCCGCGGCCGGGACGGCCCACGGGCCGAACTCCGCAGGATCCCCCGTGAGATCGACACCCCGAATGCGGACGACGTGTTCGTGCAGCACCAGTGCGCCGAGTGTCCACATCGTCAGCACGACGGCGCGGCCCCGGGGATCGTCGGACGGTTCGAGCAGCCCGGTGGCGACGCCCTCCTCCATGTACTCGACGGCATCCTCGACCAGTTCGTCAACCAACTCCGCCACGTGCGGCGAGGTGTCGACGAGCGTGCGGGCGAGGTAGCGCAGGAGCGGTGCGCCATGCTGGTTGGCCCGCAGCGCGGCAACGGGATCCAGTGAGGGGCCCGCCGCAACGGCGCTCCGCTTGGTGTCGCGGATCGTTTCCGCCACGTGCTGATCGCAGGCCACCCTCAACGCGTCCTTCGACCCGAAATGGTGGATCACCAGTGCCGGGGAGACCCCGGCGTCTGCCGCGATGGCGCGCACGGAGGCGGCCGAGACGCCGTCTGCCGCAAAGCGTGTGATCGCAGCGTCGCGAATACGGGCGCGCGCGGTCAGATCGGGCGAGGCATCGGAGGCAGGCTCTGAACTCATGTTCACTACACTAAACAAACGTTCAGTGTCCGTCAAGAGAAACGCCAAGAAGGCCGCCACGAGCAACCTCAAGGCCGGCCAAGAGGACCGCGGGCTATCTTGAAGCCGCGCGCTTCGTCCTGAACCCTTCGCCGACCACTGACATCGACACGAGCGAGTCCTTCCGTGGCTGACCCCTCCCGCCGTCCGACCAGCCTGGCCGTCCTGACCAGCGGCGGTGACTCACCCGGCATGAACGCTGCAGTCCGAGCCGTGGTCCGTACCTCGATCCACCATGGCCTACCGATCCACGCAATCCACGAGGGCTACCAGGGCCTGGTGGAAGGTGGCGACCTCATGCGACCGTTCACCTCCGGCGACGTCGGCGGCATCATGCACCTGGGCGGCACGGTCATCGGCACCGCCCGCAGCGACGCCTTCCGGACGACCGAGGGCCGCCAGCAAGCCGCCCACAACCTGGTGCAGCGAGGTATCGACTCACTCGTCGTCATCGGCGGAGACGGCAGTCTGACCGGGGCGGACGTCTTCCGCAGGGAGTGGCCGGACCTGCTCGCCGGGCTGGTCGCCGATGGACGGCTGGACCGGGCCACCGCCGACGCGCATCCGACGCTCTTCCTCGTCGGGATGGTCGGCTCGATCGACAACGACATGTTCGGTACGGACATGACGATCGGCGCCGACACGGCGCTGCATCGCATCATCGAGGCGATGGACGCCCTACGCAGCACCGCATCCAGCCATCAGCGCAGCTTCGTGGTCGAGGTGATGGGTCGCCACTGCGGGTACCTCGCCTTGATGAGCGGGCTGGCAGCCGGCGCCAACTGGACCTTCATCCCGGAGCGTCCCGCGGACGCCGCGACGTGGGAGGCGGAGATGGCCGAGGCGCTGCGTGCCGGCCGGGTTCAGGGACGGCGCCAGAACATGGTGGTCGTCGCCGAAGGGGCTCATGACACCGACGGCGAGCCGATCACGGCCAAGCGCGTGCAGCAGGTCTTGGAGGGCCGGCTGAACGAGGACACGCGGGTGACCATCCTCGGGCACGTGCAACGCGGTGGTGCGCCGAGCGTCTTCGATCGCAACCTCGGCACGCTCTGCGGACACGAGGCGATCGAGCTCCTGTTGCAGTCGGCTCCCGAAGACGAGCCACAGCTCATCGGCATTCGCGAGAACCGCATCATCCACTCACCGTTGATGGACAACGTGGAGCAGACCAAAGCCGTGGCGGGAACCATCGCGGACGGCGACTACGACCGCGCTATGGAACTGCGTGGGGGCAGCTTCACCGAATCCTGGAACACCTTTCACACCATCGTTCGTGCCACGCCACGCCCACCGGCGCCGGGTGTGCGCAAGCTCCGACTGGCCCTCCTCCACGGCGGCGGACCGGCCCCCGGGATGAACACCGCGGTACGGGCTGCGGTCCGTCTGGGCATCGACGCCGGGCACACCATGCTGGGGGTCAAGCGCGGCTTCGAAGGCCTGGCGACCGGACGGATCAAGGAACTGGACTGGATGGACATCACGGGCTGGACGGCTCGAGGCGGCGCCGAACTGGCGACGAGCCGGATCAAGCCCGACCAGGCACAGATGGGTGCGATCTCGGAGCAACTCCAGGCGCACGACATCGACGGGCTGTTGATGATCGGTGGCTGGTCCGGTTACGACGTCGCGCATGCCCTGCACGCGGGGCGAAACGGCTCCGGCCTCGACCTACCGATCGTGTGCCTGCCCGCGTCCATCAACAACGACCTGCCGGGATCCGAGTTGAGCATCGGCGCCGACACGGCCCTCAACAGCATCATCGAGAACGTCGACAAGATCAAGGAATCCGCGGTCTCGACCCACCGATGCTTCGTCGTGGAGACCATGGGCCGCGACTGTGGCTACCTCGCCCTGATGAGCGGCATGGCATCCGGCGCCGAGCGGCTGTACCTGCCCGAGGAGGGCATCACGCTGGACGACCTGGCAACCGACGTGCACTGGCTCCGCAAGGGATTCGCCGCGGGAAAGCGGCTGGGGCTGGTCATCCGGGGCGAGGGTGCGGACCCGATCTACACGACGGGCTTCATCCACTCGCTGTTCGAACGCGAATCCCGGGGGCTGTTCGACGTCCGCGAATCCATCCTCGGCCACGTCCAACAGGGTGGTGCACCGAGTCCCTTCGACCGGATCCAGGCCACCCGGATGGCCGAGCGCTGCATCCGTCATCTGATCCATCATGCGGAGGACGGCAGCGCGGGCAGTGCGATGGCCGGGCTACAGAGCGGGCGGACGACCTTCACGGACCTGTCCCAGTTCACCGAGCTCCGGCACGAATACGCCGAGCGACCGAAGGACCAGGCTTGGCTCGAGTTGCGTCCCATCGCGCGGGTGATGGCACGTCCCGAGATCCTGGACTGAGCCGATCCCGAACCGTGCGGCGTGTCAGGCGACCGTGACCGCGACGGTGTGGTAGCCGGTCGCCCCGTTCGGTGCGGGAGGAGCGACATCGGCGGTCTGCGGCACGCCGTCACGGTCGCTCGCGCGGACCCGCAGGACGTGGTTGCCCGGTGACGCGCCCCACCGGTACAGCCACTGCCGCCACGTCGTCGTAGCGAGTTCCGCTGCCAGCTCGGCGGGCTGCCAAGGACCACCCT
>JBDNIX010000145.1:0-3593 GCA_041688045.1 Nitriliruptoraceae bacterium | reverse complement strand
TCTTCGACCTCGACAAGACGATCATCGCCCGGTCATCGACGCTGGTCATGGGCCGGACGTTCTTCCGCGACGGCCTGCTGTCCTCCTCCACCGTCCTGAAGACCCTGTACGCACAGGCCGTCTACCAGTTGGTCGGGGCCGACCACGAGCGGATGGAGCAGGCCCGCCACGCCGCGCTGGAACTGACCAAGGGGTGGGAGGCGGAGCGCATCCGTCGCCTGGTCCGCGAGACGATGGAAGAGGTGATCGCGCCTCTGGCGTACAAGGAGGCCCTGGACCTGATCGCGGAGCACCGGCGGGCGGGCCGCGACCTCTGGATCGTGTCGTCCTCGGGCGAGGAGATCGTGGAGCCGTTCAGCGAGTACCTCGGAATTCGCAACGTCATCGCCACCCGGTCGGGCATCGACGATGGCGGCCGCTACGACGGCACACTCGAGTTCTACGCGTACGCCGGCGCCAAGGCGACCGCGATGCGCCAGGTGGCCGAGGTCCGCGGATACGACCTGGCTCACTGCTACGCCTACAGCGATTCGATCACCGACCTACCAATGCTGGCGGCCGTCGGCCACCCGGTTGCAGCCAACCCGGATCGCGAGCTGCGGGCGGCGGCCGTGGCCATGAACTGGGAGGTGCGCGACTTCCACTCGCCCGTGCGTCTGCGCGACCGACTCCCGGACGTCCAAGGCCCACAGGGACAGGCGATCGCCGGCCTGGTGGGTGCCCTCCTGGTCGGTGCCCTGGTCTGGCGGCTGTCGACCAAGGACGCATAGTCACGATCCATGGGAACCTCGATGCTATCAGTGACGTCTGACCGGATGCCGCTCACCGAGGAGAACATCATGCGCCGTCCACTGTTGGCCATCCTGACCGTCGCTCTCGTCCTCGTGGGTTGCACGACGGATTCCGCACCCGAGGACACCGACCCACCGGATCCCGGGGCCATCGGTGAGGATCCAACGGCGCTGCCCGACGACATCGTGCTGGCGTCCGCCTTGACCGCATTCGAGGCCTGCGACGATCTGGAGGCTCACCTCAAGGACGCAGCCCTGGACGTGGTGACCCCCTGGGGTCTGGAAGGCGGCGGTGGCTGGGGCCCGATGCCCGCCGATGGTCGAGCCGCGATGGAAACCGAGGCGGCCACCGACGATGCCGAGGATGCCGGTGGTGACACCGCTGCGGGGTCGGTAGCCGACGGCGCGGTCGGCTCCAACCAGACGGGAACCAACGTCCAGGAGGCCGGCGTCGACGAGCCGGACCGCGTCAAGACCGACGGGACCCACCTGTACGTGATGACGCCCGAGGCGCTGCGGATCCTGGACATCACCGGGGATGACCCGGTCGAGGTCGCCAGCCTGACGATGCGTGATGCCTACGACGCGCAGCTGCTCCTTGCCGACGACCGCCTGCTGGTCACCTCGTCCGCGCCCCAGGCGGTGCCCTTCGCGAGCGAGTCGGCGCGATCCGGTGCCGCTGATCGAAGTGGCAGCATCGCGGAGGATGGCGACATCGCCTTCCCCGGGCAGGGATACAGCGGCACGACCACGCTGACGGTCGTCGACATCGAGGATGCGACGGACCCGGAGGTCCTGGAGCGGTTGACCGTCGACGGAACGACCTTGTCGACACGCCTCATCGACGGTGTTGCGCGGGTCGTCGTGCGCACACCGCAGGGCAACCTCCCGTGGGAGTTCCCGGAGGCGTCGGGGCTGCGCGCCGAGCGGCGCGCCCTGGAGGCGAACCGTCAGATCATCCGCAACTCGGACGTGGAGGACTGGTTGCCGTACGCGGTCCACGAGACCGCCGACGGCCGCACGGACGAAGGCGCGCTGCTGGCGTGCGACACGGTGAACCGGCCCGCGACGTTCTCCGGTCTGGGCATGTTGTCGGTCCTGACCGTCGATGTCGCGACGGGTGACCTGGCGCTGGATC
Source organism: Nitriliruptoraceae bacterium (assembly GCA_041688045.1). Lineage (GTDB taxonomy): Bacteria > Actinomycetota > Nitriliruptoria > Nitriliruptorales > Nitriliruptoraceae > CSSed11-175R1. The sequence continues at coordinate 1,664 of JBDNIX010000145.1, read as the reverse complement.
CTGACCGCAATGTCGCGGTCCTCGCGGGCGGGGATACCGTCTACGCGTCGCCGGAGTCGCTGTACGTCGCAACCACACGGTGGATCGACTGGGGCGCCATCTCCAGCGAGGAAGTCCGCCGCGAACGTCAGTCCGAGGTGACCACCGACATTCACCGCTTCGACCTCGGCGTCGGTGAACGGGCCGAGTACCGGGCGTCCGGCCAGGTCCCGGGCACACTGCTGAGCCAGTGGTCGATGTCCGAGCACGACGGGATCCTGCGGGTCGCCTCCACCAGTGGCGACATGTGGGGCGGGGACGTGTCAGAGTCCTACGTCACGACGCTGGCCGAGCAGGGCGATGAACTGGAACAGCTCGGCCAGGTGGACGGGTTGGGGCTGACCGAACGCATCTACGCCGTGCGGTTCATCCGCGACGTGGGCTATGTCGTCACGTTCCGCCAGACCGACCCCCTGTACACGATCGACCTGGCCGACCCTTCAGACCCGCAGATGACCGGCGAGTTGAAGATCCTCGGGTACTCCGCGTACCTGCACCCGATCGGTGACGATCGTCTCATCGGTGTGGGCCAGGACGCCGACGACCAGGGCCGCGTCAAGGGCACGCAACTGTCGTTGTTCGACGTGTCGGACCCGGCAGCTCCGACTGAAGTCGACAAGGTGGTCCTGGCCGATGCGTCCAGCGACGCCGAACACGATCACCGTGCGTTCATGCACCACCCGGCATCCGGCCTCACGGTCGTGCCCTACACCCGCTGGAACTACGACGAAATCAGCGGGCGTGAGGACGTCGACACCGGCGCGATCGGGTTCGTCGTTCGTGACGGCGCCATCGAGGAGCGCGGGCGGCTGGCCCACCTGCCGGCGTGGCTCGACGACCTCCGAGCTGAACTGAAGGACCGCGATCCGGCGACCTTCGATCAGGACGACTGGCGTGCGCAGGAGCGGGTCTGGGAGTGGGGCCACCGCGGCCGGATCAGCCGGTCGATGGTGCTCGACGACCGGTTGGTGACCATCTCCGAGGTCGGCGTCGGCGTGCACGATCTGGACAGCCTGCAGGACGTCGGGTGGTTGAGCTTCGATCAGTGAAGCGCATCCAGTGATGCCAGCAGTGCGGCCGACCCGGTGGATGACGATGCACCGGGGATCACGTCCGCCAACTCGGCAGCGGAGTCGACCGTGGCGACGCCGTCGTCGATCCGGACGTCATTGAGCAGTCCCGCGGTCTGCGAGGAGAAACCAGCTGGAGTAGCCCTGGCCTGTTCCGCGGCGGTCGGACCTTCCAACAGGGCTTCCAGCGCCCCGGCGAGCACTCGCGGTGACGCAACGGTCCGCTCGACGGGCAAGACGTCGTCGGTGTCGCCCCGTTCTGAGTTCGGCAGCGGGTGTCCAGAGAATCGTTGATAAGGAACGGCCAGCCCCGTGTGATCCCCTGAGAAGTCTGGGGCTCGATCGCGCCACAACGACGCCTCTCTGCGACGTCCGAAGGGGTTCGACCTACGGTGGTCGGTGCTTGCGAGGAATCGATGGCAGCGTTGACGGGGAGGGCCACGGTGCGACGTAGAGAGGGGAGCAGCCGGAGGTCTGTGACCAGTGTGGTTGGGATGCGTTGCGTCCTGCGACGCGTCGTGAGCAACTCGCGCGCTGGTTCACCCGTGGGGCGGG
>JBDNIX010000144.1:0-4461 GCA_041688045.1 Nitriliruptoraceae bacterium | reverse complement strand
CAAGGGCCGCGGACCGCTCGGCCTGCTGGCCGAGGACCACGACCGCCCCTTCTGATCGTCCGGTCCCGTCGACCCGTCAGGAGAGCGGGCGCGTCAGGAGAGCGGGCGCGTCAGGAGAGCAAGCGCGTCAGTTCAGCGGGTGCGTCAGTTCAACGGGTGCGTCAGTTGGGCGGGTGCGTCAGGCGGGCACGGTGCAGGCCTCTGCCGTCGGAGCGTGAGCCCAGGCCAGGCTGTCGACGAAGAGTGACACGATCCCGGAGGCGCCCGGATCGAACTCGACGAACCCTTCGGACGGGATCGGGCCGATCTCGATGCGGTCACCGCCATCGACCGAGTATTCGACGGTTGCGGCGCCGGATCCGCGCGAGCCGAGGTCCGCGATCTGCATCTCCGTCGAACCGCAGACCGGCGTCAGCAGATAGTTCGGGCGTGAGGTGTTCTCGTCGGTGCGCTGCAGGATCGTGGCGAGTTGCCCCCGGGTGACCGGCTCGTTGGGCCCGTAGGTGCCGTCGGGGCGGCCTTCGACGATGTCGCGCAGGGCCGCCCACTCGATTCCCTCCGAATGGACGCTGTCGTCAGGCACGTCGGAGAAGAGGTGGGTGGCGGCGGCAGTGGTGGCGATGCCGGCGAAGAAGGCGGCAACGACGGCGACGATCAGCATGCGACGCATGGTGGACTCCTGGTGATCTGGCCGAGATCCCTGCCGGACCGGCACCCCTCGGCAACCCATCCCGACTCTGACACTCCCCGGGTCACCGGTCAAGAGCTGTGCCGCAACGGCATCGCGGACGTCCCCCGCGGACGGCCGACTCCTATGCTCCAGCGAACGGAGAGGCGAAGGTGATGACAGGCGATCCGACGCGGAACGTGACGTTGCGTCGAGCGGCGGCCCTTGGCGTCGACCTCGTCGCGCCGGGCATCCCGGCCGCAGCCGCTGGGGTCATCGCGTGGCTGCTGCTGCGACCCGATCAGGTAGAGGGCATCGCTGGACTCGGCACCGCCCTGGCCGTCGCAGTCGTGACGATGACGGTGGCCCTGGCGGTGTTCATCACCAACGACATCGTCGTGGCCGCGTCGCGCGGACGGACCGTAGGCGAGCGGCTCTGCAGGTTTCGGCTGGAGGTGCCGGGCACCGGCGTCGTTCGCCTTGCGAGGCTTGTCGCGCGGGCCACGCTGCGGTTCGGCGTCGCGGTGCTCGTGCTGTCGGTGTTTGGGCTGGCCACACAGTACGTCGGCGAGGATGTCGTCGGTGTCCTGGTCGGCGGTGTCCTGTCGGCGGGGTTGTTGGCGACCATTTGTGGCCTTGGCTCCCAGGGGCCGCCGACGGTGCTCGAACGGTTGTGCGGGGTCCGGATGCACGACGATAGCGCCCGCAACGAAACGACCGCTGACCGTCCTGACCGTGCCGAACGTCCGTAGACCCTCGGGGGCCGGACGGAGATCGCAGCGCCGTCCCCATGTGTCGTACTCGTGAGGTCTCGGGGCGATCGGACGGCACGTCTCGGGGCGATCGGACGGCACGACAGCACGACGAAGACGCCACGTTCGTTGGCGAATCCGTCGTGCCGCGTCCGAGATCAGTCAGGGGCTGCGCGCCCGGGATCAGTCAGGGGCTGCGCGCCCGGGATCGTTCACGGCGGGGCAGACCGTCGCGGAGCTTCGGCGCCGCCGTGCCGTTGTGTGTCCGGCCCAGCCCGTGTGGCGGGCCCAGTCCGTGTGGCGGGGCCAGCTCGCGGGGTATGACCAGGTGGCCGGGTCGTTGGATGTGTGCGGGTGGTCAGTCCACTGAACGTGTGCCGCCAGGTTCGCGTGCCGTCGGGATGCTGCTCCACCGTCCAGCCTGCGGCCTCTTTCGTCCGGTTGTCCGTTCGGCACAAGGGTGCAAGCTGATCGGCGTCCGTGGTTCCCGGACGGTCCCGTCGCCGGGCGGGATGCCACGGTCGGGCGTGGTCGAGGTCGCAGATCCGTGCCGCTGTGAGGCAACCCGGCGCCGTGCAGGTGTCGTGTACGGCGAGGGTGGCGTCCTTGAGCCACCCCGGTGCGATCCGGCGGCGTCGCCCGACGCCGACGGTCCTACCCGTGTCGTCGAGCACGACGGTTCGTAGATCGGCACCTCGAGCGTCGATGAGGCGGCGAGCCGTGGCCGCGTCGATCCACATCCGTCCACCCAGGAGATGGGTCAGCAGCGCGGCCGGTGTGCGGTCGCGGTCCAGCAGCGTGTCCAGATCCGCACGGACCAGGAGCTGCACGCGGCTGCCCACCCCGCTGCGCCCAGACGATCCCTCAGCCAGGTGGTCGTCGCAGATGTCGATCAGCCGACGTGCACGTGCCTGCCCGGCGGATGCGGCGGTACCTGTCGATCGGTCCGGATCTGCGGCTCGCGCGAAGTCGCCGTCGCGGGCGTCGCCGATCGGGCCCGTCGCCAGCGCGGCGTCGAGGGTGGCGAACCCGAGTGGGCCGAACTCGCCCCAGACTCGCCCGCCGGTGCCGTCCAGGCGCGGTTGCATCGCGAAGAAGTCAGCGCCGTCATCCGTGCCGCCGTCGGACGGAGCGTGGCAGTCGACGAGATCGGCGATCACCCATCCGACGCGGGAGGAAAGGTCGTCCGGGTCGGCGCCAGTGCAGGCATCGATCGCTTGGGCAATTCCGGCGTCGAGCCGCGCATCGAGGTGACGCGGGAGCCGGTGGACCTGCAACACGATCGTGCGCGTTTGGGACCAGGAGACATCGCCGGTCGAGCAGAACGCCGCACGCAATGAAGGAAGCCGACGGAGAACATCACAGGTGGTGAGCAGCATGCGCCGGTCCGCGCGGGTGCGGCGGCCGACGATCGCGAGCCACTGCTCCAGCGGCACATGGGTGGCGATCTCCGCCACGTCGTGATCCTGCAGGTCGATGAGGCCATCGATCACCTCGGCGACGAGCCGATCGGCGCGCGCCACGGCCTCCAGTACACCGGCCAGCGCGGGCGCGGACGCCAGCACCTCGCCGTCCGCCTGGGAGGCGGGGGACGGACGGCGGGGTGTGGCGGTGGCCGTTGCGGTCGATGTCATGAGGCAAGTATCGCGCGCCGCCGCGTGATCTGGACGGTCAATTTCACGGTTGTGGACAAGCGCAGATCAGGTGTTGACGGCCGGCATTGCCGGATGCGCGGGCTGCAACCGGGACGGTGTGGGTCCCGCCGGCCATGAGCCGGCTGGACGGCCGGTTCTTCCCGTCAGCTGCCGGACGAACTGGCGGCAGACGAGCTCGCCGCCGTCGGCCACCGTGCCCGCGGGACGCTCCGCCCGCAGTCCGACCAACCGCGGGAGGGATACCTTCCGACGGGCGTGCCGAGTCCCAGCGCCCGTGCGCGGGGAGCACCGTTCCCGGCCCGCAACGAGGTTCCCGTGCCGCGACCCCTTCTTGCCGCCGAATCTCTGCGCAGGTCGGCTCCGGTCCCCGGACGCCCGTATCGAACGCTGATCCTGGCCGCGACCATGGCCCTGGTGGGCGTCGTGGCGCTGCCCGCAATCCCGGCGCTCCCCGGCGGTGCGCAGCCCGCGGCCGCCCAACCGGCTGGCGATGCCTGTCCCACCGGAGCGGTCTCCGCCACGGCGTTCACCGATACCGTGCGGTCCCCACACCGTGCGTCGATCGACTGCGCGGCCTGGTGGGGCGTCACCTCGGGGCGCACACGCACCATCTTCGACCCGGGCGCCTCCATCACCCGCGGCCAGGCCACGGCGATGATCGCCCGGCTGTTGCACGAGGCAGGCGTTGACGTGACGGATGTACCGTCGGCGGGCTTCGCCGACACCGTCGGCCACACCTTCGAGCACGACATCGACGTCCTGGCCTCCTACGGCATCGTGACCGGCCTGACCAGCACCACCTTCGCGCCCGACCAGCCCATCGACCGCGCCCAGATGGCGTCGATCGTCGCGCGGATGTTCGGCCTGGGGATCGAGACCCCGCTGCCCGCTGGCACCTCGACGTTCCTGGACGTTCCGTCCGACAACGTGCACCGTGCGGCGATCAATGCGCTGGCGGACGCGGGCATCACGACGGGCACGTCCGCGACGCGGTACTCGCCGCGTGACCCGGTCGTCCGCGGACAGATGGCGGCCTTCCTCATGCGATCCACCTCGAGGCTGGTGGGGCAGGGCGAGGTGACGGTGCCGGAGGCGTCGCCCGCGGCGGACGATCCGTACAACTCCCGGACGCGAGGCGCGTGGGTGCACCTCTTCGATGGCACGCTGAAGGACCGCAGCAGCATCAACGCCATGGTCGACGAACTCGCGCGTGCGGACGCCACCACCATCATCGCGCAGGTGGCTCGGCGGCACGACGCGTACTACGACTCCGACGGCCTGCCGCGCACGCCCGATCCGACGGTCGCGCCGGACTTCGACGTGCTGGCCGAGTTGCTGGATGCGGCGCATGCCAAGGGGATGGAGGTGCATGCGTGGATCTCGGTGT
>JBDNIX010000143.1:0-5172 GCA_041688045.1 Nitriliruptoraceae bacterium | reverse complement strand
CCGCCGGCGGCCTCGATATCGGAGCAGAGACAGGACAGCTTGGCTTCGTTGCGAGCTGCGACGACGACTCGAGCGCCCCCCTTCGCGAGCGCTCGTGCGGTCGCGCTCCCGATACCGGTCGACGCACCCGCCACGATCGCGACCCGCCCATCGAGCAGACCCATCCTCGCTCCTCTCGCCGAACGTCAAGAACGGTGGTGCGGCGATGTCGCAGACGGGCCCATCGATGTCGACGAGCTCGTTCAGAGGGATCTTGATCGGGCCGGCACGGTTGCCTGGTCGTGACATCCCTCAGGATCACGAACGATCAGGGTGCCCTGCTCGTCGGTCATGATCCTCGATGCCGCTTGGAAGGCTTCCAGCGTACGCCGGCCGCCTGCCGGCCGTCTGAACTGTCCACAGCCAGCTGCCTCATCGATCGGGGACGGGTTACCGGGACCGGAAGAGCGCAGTCTGATGGCGGTGGCGGCCGAGCACGGCGGCCTCTCAACGCACCAAGGGACGCCAGGCCGCGTGTGCGGCACTGACATCCCCTGGCGTGTCGGCCTGACAGATGAAGACGCTTTACATCAGCTGCGGGTGGCAACCAGAACTGGAGCAGGTTGGCAATAGTCCGATTCGTAGCGACGTTCCACGTTAGTGGTCGCTGTCCTGAGAGCACTCACTGCTCAGGGGCACGCCCAGCAAATGATGCGCTCGCCGCTCTCGATGCGCCGTACGGGATGTTTCTGCGGGAAGCTGATGTCAGCTGGTGCTGCCTCCGGAATGACGTTCACGAGGACGTCACGGATGATGTCGGAGCCGTGGTGGTCTGGGGTCGCGCGGACTCGGATCCACACTTCCTCCGCGCGGTCATCGCCGACCACGTAGACCTCCACGTAGACACCCAGCGTTACCCGCTGAGCAATGAGGTCGCCATGGTCGGTGAAGGGGTTCTCCCGAGCCATGTCAAGGAGCGCTCGGCCCTTGCGGCCGAGATCGCGGAGGTACTCCGCGGTGGGATCGGGGTCGGCCGACAGGAAGTCTTCACGCGTTGGCATGAGCTCGTTCTGCTTGTCGAGCTTGACAACACCGGGGTAGAAGTCGCCGCGCGAACCGGATCGGTGGAAGCCGACGGTGAGCAGCCACACGACATCGCGGTCCCACCAGGTGACCCCACGGTCCTCTCCCGCGTGGAGGTTGAACACCTTCTTGAAACTGTTGGCCAGGGACTTCGTCCACTCCCGCCCCTCAGGCTGCTGGGCGCGCTCGTCAGCGAACGCAAGCAGTGGCCCGTAGCGGTAGCGCAACTTTCGATCCGCTTCGGCACCGACCTGGTCTACCGCCCACCCGGAGTTCTTACGCGTCACGTCGATGAAGAGGGCGTCACGCACACGCGCCACAACGGGTCGTGCATCGACACCCACGAACTCAAGTGGAAGTCCGAGATCGTTGAGTGAACGTTCGGTGAGCAGCAGCCGGCGCCAGAGAGGCCCTCAGCCGCGCAGGTCCGCCACTGCCCGCTCTGCACGATGACGCCGGTAGTCGGCCGAAACCTGCAGTTGCTGTTCGATGGAGCCCGCCGCACGTCCGGCCTCGACCATTGCCCAAAAGTCGTCGGACTCCACCGCAGCTTGGAAGGCGGGCAGAGTGACGTCATCCGCCGGCCGCTCGGCGACAGGGGTACGGGAAGAGGGTTCATGGAAGGTCATGGCTGGAATGGTACGCCCTAACTGTGGTTGGGTCTACCGCTACCGTCCGGGCTGTGGAAGCCGCGGCAACGTGGTTGTTGCGCGTCCTACTGTGCCGGCCGACTAAGACGCTGCATTCGGGGTGCAGCAGCCCAGGACGCCCGTGCCTGTTGCCGGTCGCTCCGGTTCGCGGCGCATGTTCCAGGGTGAACGTTCCGTGCCCTACATCAGGGGCTCAGGACCGTCAGAGATGCAGGTCCCGAGCGGACTGGGTCCGCCGTCGAGAAGGAGATCACGTGGCCGTCGTCATCCCAAGGCCTCAGTAGCGGGCCGCGAGCGAAGGTGTTCCAGTGTCAGGTTTCGCCAGATGAGCCGCCGGTCCGTGTCGCGTGGCAGCACCTCACGGTTCGCATGCAGCACGACCCGATGATCGCCGGTCGGCGTGGCTACCTCACTTTCAGCTACAGCCGCTCGTGGTGCCGCAGCTCTCGCAGACGTGGCAGGCGCCGGCGCGGATCATCTTGATGCCGCACTCGAAGCACATCGGAGCATCGTGATCGACGGGGACGCCGACTGACCCGACCGGACCGATCGGCTCCGCCTTGGTCACCGCGTCCGCGGACGGGGCGGAGGGCACCGCCGCCTGCTGATCGCCGTAACCCTGCTCGAGCATCTCCTTGCGCTCATCGAGCGTGTAGATACCCAATCCCTCGCGCTTGTCGTAGGGCAGGTACTCGATCGCGATCTTGCGGGCCAGGTAGTCGACGATTGAGGTCGCAAAGCGGATCTCGTCGTCGTCGGTCATCCCGGCGGGCTCGAACCGCATGTTCATGAACTTGCTGACGTAGGCCTCCAGCGGCACGCCGTACTGCAGACCGATCGACATGCTGATCGCGAAGGCGTCCAACAGCCCCGACAGCGTCGAGCCCTGCTTGCCGAGCTTGACGAACAGTTCACCGATCCCGTCGCCGGGGTACTCCCCCGCCGTGATGTAGCCCTTGGCATCGCCGACCTGGAAAGAGATCGTCTGTGACGGACGGGTCTTGGGCAGCTTGCGCCGCTGGGGAACGTAGGCGATTTCGGGAGCCGCTTGCTCGGCGACGACCTTCTTGGACACCGACAACGGCTGCGCGACCTTGCAGTTGTCGCGGTAGATGGCCACCGCCTTGATACCCATCTTCCAGGCATCGAGGTGGAGCTGCTCGACATCGGCGACCGTGGCCTCTTCGGGCAGGTTGACCGTCTTGCTGATCGCCCCGGAGATGAACGGCTGGGCCGCGGCCATCATCCCGACGTGGCCCATGTAGTGGATCGCGTCGTCACCCATCGCACACTGGAACACGCGGGTGTGCTCGGGCTTGAGCGCCGGCGCACCGTGGATGTTCTTGTTCTCCGCGATGTAGGCGATGATCGCCTCGACCTGCTCGTCCTCGTAGCCGAGGTGCTCGAGCGCAGACGGGACGGACTGGTTGACGATCTCGATGGATGCGCCGCCCACCATCTTCTTCATCTTGACGAGCCCGAGGTCGGGCTCGATCCCGGTGGTGTCGCAGTCCATCATCAGACCGATGGTGCCGGTCGGTGCCAGCACGGTGGCCTGCGCGTTACGGAAGCCGTGCTCGCGGCCGATCTCCAGCGCGTCGTCCCACGACTGGCGTGCGGCGTCCAGTAGATCGTCGGCGACCGGCCGTGGGTCGATCTCGTCGACGGCGGCGCGGTGCTTGCCGATCACGCGGAGCATCGGCTGGGCGTTCTTGGCGTAGCCGTTGTGCGCACCCTTGACCCTGGCGAGCTCCGCGGACGTGCGGTAGGCGTGACCGGTCATGAGTGCGGTCAACGCTCCGCACCAGGCACGGCCCTCTTCCGAGTCGTAGGGCAGACCGAGCGACATCAACAGACCGCCGAGGTTGGCGTAGCCGAGGCCGAGCTCGCGGAAGTCGATCGCGTTCTGGCCGATCGCCTCCGTCGGGTACGACGAGCGGCCGACGATGATCTCCTGCGCCGTGAACACGATCTCCACAGCTCGCTTGTAGGCGTCCACGTCGAAGCGATGGTTGTCGTAGTCGTAGAACTTCTTGAGGTTCAAAGACGCGAGGTTGCACGCCGAGTTGTCGAGGTGCATGTACTCGCTGCACGGATTGGAGCCGTTGATCCGGCCCGATTCCGGCGAGGTGTGCCAGTCGTTGATGGTGGTGTCGTACTGCATACCGGGGTCCGCGCATTCCCATGCCGCCTGGGAGATCTGGCGCATGACGTCGCGAGCGTCCTTCTCCTCGAGCACCTCGCCGGTGGTGACCGCACGGACCGGGTAGGTGGTGCCGGCCTCGTAGGCCTGCATGAACTCGTCGGTGACTCGCACGGAGTTGTTGGCGTTCTGGTACTGGATCGAGGCGTAGTCCTCACCATCGAGGTCCATGTCGAAGCCCGCCTCACGCAGGACCCTGATCTTCTTCTCCTCCTTGGCCTTGGTCCAGAGGAATTCCTCGATGTCCGGGTGGTCGACGTTCAGGATCACCATCTTGGCCGCCCGACGGGTCTTGCCGCCCGACTTGATGGTGCCTGCGGAGGCGTCAGCGCCCCGCATGAAGCTGACGGGACCCGATGCCTCGCCGCCGCCCTTGAGGTTCTCCTTGGACGAACGGATCGTCGACAGGTTGATGCCTGCACCCGATCCGCCCTTGAAGATCGTGCCTTCCTCGACGTACCAGTTGAGGATCGACGACATGGTGTCCTCGACGGCGAGGATGAAGCATGCCGAGCACTGTGGCGTCTCTTCGACACCGACGTTGAACCACACCGGCGAGTTGAATGCGGCCTTCTGGTGAACCAACAGGTGCTTGAGTTCGGCATTGAAGACCTCGGCGGAGCCCTCGTCGGCGAAGTAGCCACCGTCGATCCCCCAGCCGGTGATCGTGTCCGCGACACGGTCGATCATGTGCTTGACCGACGACTCACGTTCCGGGGTGCCAAGGGTGCCGCGGAAGTACTTCTGGGACACGATCTGTGTGGCCATCATCGACCAGCTCTTGGGGAATTCGACCCCGCGCTGTTCGAACGAGGTGGTGCCGTCCCGCCAGTTCTTGAGCACGGCATCCCGCAGTTCCCACTCGAGCTCGTCGTAGGGGTGCGTGCCCGGAGACGTGAAGAACCGGCCGAGTTTGATACCCGATCGGTCGTCGGACTCGACGACATGCAGTGGCTCGGTCGCCGCGACTGCGGCACCGTCAGGAAGGTCGGTGGTGACGACCAGGTCGTCCTCTGCATGCGTCTTGGCCATGAATGTTCCCTTTTTTCTCATCGTCCGGGGGGCCACGGATCGAGATGGTCTCGAGGTGGCGCCGCACCCGGCGCATTGCCCGCGTCGGTGGTGGTTCCCGACCCGCACCGCGGTAACTACAGCGGTGAAAGTCGTCCGGCTACTGAACCTCGCGCGGGCCCGGCACGCAAGCACCTTCGCACGGAACCGATCGCGTTGGGTCACAACCCGTGGTGGCCGCCGGGG
>JBDNIX010000142.1:0-4813 GCA_041688045.1 Nitriliruptoraceae bacterium | reverse complement strand
GAGCGCCTGTATCGCGATGAGTTCGAGGCACGGCTGCGGACGTTCCAGCAGGAAGTCGAGGCGGAGATCCGCCGACGCGCCGCCGCTCAGCGGGGCCTGGAGAAGGTCGCCGATCGCATGACGCGTCCGCCGGTCGAGGAGCTGGACTTCTTCCATCTCTCGGCCGAGGACCAGGCGCAATTGCGTGCGCAGGTGGCGCCTCTGGCCCGGAAGCTCGCGACGAGGGTGTCGGTGAAGCGGCGGCACGGCAAGGATGGCCGGTTGGATGTCCGACGCACGGTGCGGCGGTCGCTGGCGACCGGGGGCGTGCCGTTCGAGCCGTCCTTCAAGGCGCGCCGTCCCCACAAGCCCGAACTGTTCGTGATCTGCGACGTGTCGGGGTCGGTGGCGTCGTTCGCGCGCTTCACGCTGATGTTGGTGCACGCGTTGCAGGAGCAGTTCTCGAAGGTGCGCAGCTTCGCCTTCATCGACACGCTCGATGAGGTCACGGCGTTGTTCGAGTCGGGTGATGCGGGAGATGCGATGAAACGGATGATGTCCGAAGCGGAACTGGTCTGGCTGGACGGTCATTCGGACTACGGGCATTCGTTCGAGCGGTTCCACGGTGAGCATGCGGCGGACATCTCGCCGCGGTCGACGGTGCTGATCCTCGGCGACGCGCGCAACAACTACCGGCAGGCGAATTCGTGGGCGTTGGAGGATCTCCAGCGTCGGGCGCGGCATGTCTACTGGCTGAACCCGGAGCCGATCCAGTTCTGGGACACCGGTGACTCGATCGCGTCCAGCTACGGCCGCTATGTCGAGGAAATGGTCGAGGTCCGCAACCTCAAGCAACTCGCCAGGTTTGTCGAGCGCATCGCGTAGGGAGCGGGAGCGACCGGAGCGGGAGCACGCGTTGCCGCGGCGCTGAAGTGAAGTGACCGTCCAGGGGTCGGTTGGCTTCAGCGGTTGGGGGACGGCCCCGGCGTGATCGCCTCAGCGGCGCGATTCCCGTCGCGCCCGCTTGACGCGGTAGGGGTTCACGCGGCTCGGTCGCACGGTGATGGCGCCCACCAGCAGGACCGCCGATACCACGATCAGCGCGACGGTCACGTTGATCTGGTCGGTGATCCAACCGGAGACCCCGGCGGCCAGGGGACGAGAGCCGAGGAATGCCACCCCCCAGAGCGCCATGACGCGGCCGCGAAGCTCTTCGGGCACCTGCTGCTGGATCATCGTGGTCAGCGAGGTCAGTGCGAACGCCATGCCGACGCCGGCGATCGCCAGCGCGAGGACGGCGGTCGTTACGGTGGGTGTGATGGCCAGGGCGAGCATGCCGATGGCCAAGCTTCCCAGCCCCGTAACGGCCAGGCGGGGAAGGCCGAGGAGCAGGCGCGCTCGGGACAGCATGAGGAAGCCCGCGGCGGCACCGACTCCGAAGGACGACGCCAGGGTGCCGACGAAACTTGATGCCTGACCGAGCCGGTCCGCGATCGCCGGTGTGAGGGTGATGACGGGATCGGCGCCGATGCCGATGGTCACCACACCGAGCATCAGGGCCGTCATGCCGGCGTCGGCGCGCAGGTACCGCCATCCCGCTCGGACGGAGCCGTCATTGCTCTGACGACGGGGAACGTCGCGGATGCTGATGCTGGCGATGATGACCGTGAACAGGACGTTGAGGAGGGCGGCCACGCCGAAGGCAGCTGCGGGACCGGCGCTGTAGAGCAGCAGCGCTCCGATCGCGGGTCCGGCGGATCGGGCCACGGTCATGGGAAACGACCCAAGGGCGATGGCACCGGGAAGTTCGCGAGGTCGCACCAGCGCCGGGACCAGTGCGTTCATCGCCGGTCCTCCGAGGGCGAAGCCGATGCCGACGACCGTCGCGGCGGCGATGACCACCGCGGCTCCGGAGGTGCCCTCGATGCCGATGAGCCAGACCCACAGAGCCAGGCCGCCGGAGCCGGCCGCGGTGACGATGCGCCCGGCCAGCAACTGCTTGCGCCGATCGCCGCGATCGGCCCGAGCACCGCTCCACGGTGCCAGCAGCAGCTGGGGCGTGAACTGTCCGATGCTCACGGCGCCGACCAACAGCGTGGAGCGGGTCAGGTCCCACACCACGATGACCGCGGCGATGTTGTGGATCCACACCCCGATGGTGGACAACAGCTTGCCCGCGAAGAAGGGGCCGAAGGTGCGGTCCCGCAGAAGAGCGAACGACCCGCGGGGGCTGGGCTCCTCGACCTCCGCAGGATCGGCTGCGGCCGACTCGGCTGCGGCTGTCTCAGCTGCCGCCGGCTGAGCCGCTTGCCGTTCCGCCGTTGCCGGACCCGCCGTTGCCGGCTCGTCGTGCGAGCTGCTGGTGGGCGTGTCGGTCCGGGCGTGCGTGGAGGAGAATGGGGGGGTCATTCGGCGCTTTCCAGGTGATCGAAGTCTGCACGCAGGTGGACGAGGAGTTCGCTGAGTCGGTCGAGGTCCGAAGGTGCCCAGTCGGCGGTCACCTCGGCCAGGATCTGGCGGCGGGCGTCGGTGACCTCGTCCAGCAGGGCTCGTCCGGAGTCGGTGAGCAGGAGTTGGCTACGACGTCCATCGCTCGGGTCGCGGCGCCGCTCGAGGTAGCGGGCGTCGACCTGGTGTTCGACGAAGCGGCTGGCCGTCGAGGGATCGATGAGCAGTTGGTCGGCGATGTCCCCGATGCAGGGGGCCTGATCGCCGAACCGTTCCACCGCACGGAGAACACGTACGGTGCTGAGCTCGACGCGGATGCGCAGCGCGGCAAGGAGGCGAGCGCGGTAGCCGGGGCGGCGCACGATGCGCTGGATATCGAACAGCGCGTCGTCGAGCGACGTCAGGGAGCGGGTATCCGTCGAAAGGGTCATGCCAATGTGTGTACCACGCATCTATCTCTGAAGCGAGCGGATACCGGACGATGTGCGGTGACCGGCATCTTCGTCGCGGTGCCATGTCCTAGCGTGCGCGGGGGCCGGTCCAAGCCGATCCGAAGGGTGCCGACATGAGCGTGCAGGATCCGATGTACTACTGGGACTACCTCGGCCTGGACGACGTCTTGGGATCGCAGGTCCTGGCGTCGGCCAGCGAGGGGCGCGAACCAGCGCACGACGAGATGCTGTTCATCATCACCCACCAGGCGTTCGAGCTGTGGTTCAAGCAGATCCTCTGGGAGCTGAATGCCTCCGTGGACCTGCTCGGCCAGGACCCGCTGCCTGACGCGGACATCGGTGCGGTCCTGCGCCACCTCGAACGAATCGTCGCTATCCAGCCGTTGTTGGTGGAGCAGTTCTCCGTGCTGTCCACCATGACCCCGCTGGACTTCCTGGACTTCCGGGACGAGTTGATCCCCGCCAGCGGGTTCCAATCGGTGCAGTTTCGCCTGATCGAGAATCGGATGGGACTTGCCCCGAAGAAGCGGTTGAAGATCGGCGGGGCGGGCTACACCTCGAGGTTGTCCGAGGAGCACGCGGAGCGACTGGTGGCCTCGGAGTCGGAGCCGACATTGATCGGCGTGCTGGACGCCTGGCTCGCACGCACGCCGTTCCTGCACTTCGGCAGCTTCGATTTCTGGGAGGCCTACCGCGACGCCATCAACGCCATGATCGAGCGGGATCGGCATCTCATCGCCACCAATCCCAGCCTCGACGAGGTGGTCCGTCAGCAGCAGCTGGACGCGTTCGAGGCCTCGAACGACGCATTCGCGGTGCTCCTGGACGCCGACCGATGGAACGATCTACGAGCGCAGGGCAAACGCCGGCTGTCCCACGACGCGTTCCTCGCAGCTCTGTTGATCAGCCTGTACCGCGACCAGCCGGCATTCCACCTGCCGTTCCGGGTCGTGACGGCGCTGATCGACCTGGACGAGGGGTTCACGGCGTTCCGCAACGCCCACGCGCAACTCGTCCATCGCACCATCGGCGGACGGATCGGTACCGGCGGCACGTCGGGGCACGAGTACCTGCAGGCTGCGGCCCGCAAACACCAGGTGTTCAGCGACCTGTTCGACCTGGCAACGTTTCATCTGCCGCGCAAGGAACTGCCGCAGCTCCCCGAGGATGTGCGGGTACAGCTGAGCTTCCACTACGCCGATCCAGCGTGACCCGTCGGATCAGCCTTGGATGACCGGGACGCGGGACATCGCGTCCGCGATCTTGTCGGCGGGATAGTCGAAATCGGCGAGCTCGCCCGCGAAGTAGGCGTCGTAGGCGGCCATGTCGAAGTGCCCGTGGCCGCACAAGGCGGTCAGGATCACTTTTTCCTCGCCGGTCTCCCTGCAGGCCTGCGCCTCCCGCACGGCCGCGGCGACGGCATGGGCCGGCTCCGGGGCCGGCACGATGCCCTGCGTGCGGGCGAAGGTGACCGCTGCCTCGAAGCAGGCGGTCTGGCTGATCGCCTCGGCGTCGGACAGGTCGAGTTCGTACATGTGGCTGATCAGCGGCGACATGCCGTGGTAGCGCAGCCAGCCAGCCCGCCCGCGTGGATCGGGTCCGGCACGAAGTCGTGGCCGAGCGTGTGCATCTTCATCAACGGGGTCATTCCCGCGACGTCGCCGACGTCGTAGCGGTATTCACCCTTGGTCAACGACGGGCAGGCTTCTGGCTCGACGGCGCGGATCTGCGGGTCCATCCGGTCGGCGAACTTCTCGCGGAGGAACGGAAAGACCAATCCCGCGAAGTTCGAGCCGCCGCCGGTGCAGCCGACGATCAGGTCCGGCCGCTGCCCCACCTTGGCCAGCTGGAGCAGCGCTTCCTCGCCGATGACGGTCTGGTGGAGCAGCACGTGGTTGAGCACGCTGCCGAGCGCGTACCGGCTTTCCTCGTCG
>JBDNIX010000141.1:0-4179 GCA_041688045.1 Nitriliruptoraceae bacterium | reverse complement strand
GAGGTCGGGCAAGGCGTCGATGATCTCGGCGACGGCCATACCGTCGGCGACCATCGCCACAACGCTCGCGACCGGGATACGAAGGCCCCGGATGCAGGGCTGACCGCCCATCTGTGCCGGATCGGTGGTTATGCGCTGGTAGGTCATCGCTTCTCACCTCGGGTACGGCCGTGGGCGATCATCTACGCAGGATACTCGCGCGTCCTCGTCGCGCAGATGGCCGGCACGGGCCCTGCAGTCGATCGTTTCCGCTGGGCCTTCCACGGCCGTGGTGACCGAACGCCGTCAGGGCGAGCCCTCGGGCACGACCGGAGGTCGCCGGATGGGTAGCGCCATCACCGCCTGCTCGCGGCTCGACGGGCGTCGGCGGGGGTCCAGCCATCGGAACGGAGCCGTCGGTAGATGTCGTCGATGTCGGGGTCCAGTCAGGCTCGCCGAGGATGAGGTGGTGCGCTCCTGGGATGCCGTTGATCGGTTCGACGGTGCACAGAGCGGGGCAGGGTTGATCGGGCACGCAACCCCCGCAGCAGCAGCCGTAGGCGCCGCAGGACCACACCCGCGCCACGCGTCCCGCACCAAAGGCAACGTCGTTTCGCTCCTATCAAAACCATCACCTGTTGCTAAGATGTATGATGGTTTCGGAGGTCACGGTGACAACGCTCCAACTGCCCGCCAGCTTCACCACCGCGCAGGCCGCCGAGCATGGTGTGCCCCGGTGGCGGCTGTACGAGCTACGCGACGAGGGCCTGGTGGTCTCGCTGTCACGGGGAGTGTGGCGGCTGGCGGATGCGCCGCCGACAGCGCACGAGAGCCTGGTGGCCATCGCGCTACGAGCCCCTCGCGGGATCGTGTGTCTGGTGTCGGCGCTCAGCTTCCACGACCTGACCGACGAGATCCCGTCGGCGGTCGATCTGGCGGTGGCGCGGGGGCGAAGCCGTCCACACATCAGCTATCCACCGGTGCACGTCCACGTGTTCGACGCCGACACCTTCGACCTCGGACGTGAGCGCCGCGAGCTGGCATCAGGCGAGACGGTGCCGATCTACAACGAGGTCCGCTCGGTGGTCGATGCCATCCGGCTCCGCCATCAAGTCGGCTCCGACGTCGCCTTTCACGCGACCAAGGCCCTGGTGGGACGCCGCCGCTCTGCGGTCAAGGAGCTGGTCGAGGTGGGCTCGGCGCTGCGGTGCAGGGGCCCGGTGCACGAGCTGTTGGAGGTGGTGCTCGCGTGAGTCCGCAGCCACAGCGCGACACCACCGCAGGTCGGATCTACAACGACCTACGCAACCTGGCCCGACGGCAGGGCCAACCCACCGACGAGCTGTTCCAGCTGTATCTGCTCGAGCGGTTCCTGTTCCGGCTGGCCCACAGCCCGCTGGACCGCCTGTTCGTGCTCAAGGGGGGCACGCTGCTCGCTGCCTACCAGCTACGCCGGCCCACCGAGGCGTACGACCGACGGTGGCGATCAGAGCGGGACGACAGGGCGATGCAGACGCACGGGGCTTGGCTGGGACGTCACGACACGCTGCCGGGATGTGGGCAAGAAGGTCGTGGGAGCTTGGCTGAGGGCGGCGATAATCGTCGTCAGGACGGCACGGCCGGAACGATGTCGGTCTGCCCGAAGTCGTCGCCCTTGAACAGCAGCGGCTCGGCATGGACCCGCGCGAGCGCGTAGGCGAAGCAGTCGCCGAAGTTGAGGCCGGCGGGGTGTCGCCCCTTGCCGTAGTTGCTGAACGCCGTCCGAGCCGCGCTGGCCTGGGCAGCATCGACCTCGACCAGCAGGATGTCCGCGGCCTCGAGCAAGCGGTCGAACGCGAGCAGGCCCGGTGGCCCATAGCGAGCTTCGATGACGATGGATGCCTCGACGAAGCTCGCGGTCGACAACCGGCGGACGGCCGCAGTTTCGATCCGCTCGTTGTAGAGCCGTCGTTCGGGTTCATCCTGCAGGATGGCGAGCAGCGCCGAGGTGTCGATCACCATCAGCTCGGCAACCCCTGCTCGTCGTAGCCGAGCAACTCGTCCGCGGGGCGCGAGTCGCGGACCAGCAAGCCGGCACAGGCCCGGGCGATGTCATCGAGCTCGTCCGCCAAGCCCCGGCCCATCCGCTCCCGTTCGATCCGCTCCAGTCGGTCCTGCAGGGAGCGTCTCACCGCCTCGGTCTTGGTCTCCCCCGTCAGACGGGCAAGTGCGGTGGCCAGAGCCTCGGCCTCGCGATTGCGGATGTTCAGTGCCACAAATATCCCTACATGTAGCTTGTCGTGTGCAATGTAGCGCTACAACCGCGAGGAGCTCAAGAGCTGAGGTGGCAGCCCGGAGGTCGTGACCACCAACGACACCCCGTGGGATCCGTGGCTGACCGACTACGCGGCCCCTGCTGCGGCCGTGCTCGGCCCCGCCGGAGCCACCATCAGCAATCCGCAATCACGACATCTACCCGCGCGCGTTCGCCACCTGGTGGACGACACCACGTCCCGATGGAACGCCGCCGGCCGCGACGACCGCGGACCTGGCCGCCTTCCTCGTCAACGAGGCACAACGGGGCCTGGCTGCCCGCACCCGGCGGTCGCAGGCGGCGGCACTACGACGCTTCTACGCATGGCTGATCCTCACCGGCCAGGCCACGACCAACCCGGCGACCGCGCTCGGCACCCCGCGTGCCGCGCCGAGCGCACCCGAGATCTACGCGGCCGACGAGTACGCGGCGATCCTCGAGATGGAGTCGGTCGTGGCGCCGGTGGACACGGCACGATCGGTACATCAGCGGCCGGTCGACCAGTACTCGTTGAGACGTGCGATCGCTGCGTCACGATGCATCCCGGCGAGCTCCCTGCGGGTCAGCCCCACCCGGTCGATCAAGAGGTTGACGACATCCACCGAAATGGCGTGAAGCTCGAGGACGAAGCGAGCATCGTTGTCAAGCCCACTCACGGAGTAGAAACGCGACCCACGGTTGGCGTCACCGGTCGCGGTCGAGACGGTGTTGGTCGCCGCTTCAGCCGAGCTCACTGCGAACGTCTGGGTATCGGTGAGCCACCGTGCGCTATCGGCGCCCTTGGGTGACCTGCGGCGGGACGTCTTCGGATGACTCGGTCTCGGGCTCGCTGAACAGGTGGAGGTAGGGGCTGTAGCGGAAGATGCGGTTGCGTCGTCCCCCGGTGATCTCGTCTACGAGGCCAGCGCTCTGGAGCGCGTCGATGACCCGGTTGGCGGTGGCGAAGGTCACGTCGAGGCCTTCGGCGAGCAGGTTGACGTTGACCAGGGGCCGCTGGAAGAGCACCTCGAGGGTCTTGACGCCGTTGACTCCGGCCGTGTCGCCGGCGATGGCCTGGTGGCGTTCGCGTAGGTCGACGACGGCTCGTGCGGTCTCGACGGCTTCCTCGGCGGTCTCCTGCACGCCGGTGAGGAAGAACCGGACCCAGCCTTCCCAGTCACCGTCCTCGCGGATGGCGGTCAGCCGGTCGTAGTAGGCCGCGCGGTGCCGCTTGAGGTAGTAGCTGAGGTAGAGCAGCGGCCGGTGCCGTGTGCCGCGGTGCACCAGCAAGAACGCGATGAGCAGCCGCCCGACCCGACCGTTACCGTCGAGGAAGGGATGGATCGTTTCGAACTGGGCGTGAGCGAACGCGCACTCGATCAGCGGCGGCAGGCCGTGATCGGCGTGCAAGAAGAGCTCCAGCTCGCCCATGGCCTGGAGCATCTCCTCGGGTGGGGGCGGGATGAACGTCGCATCACGCAGCGACCGCCCGCCGGGACCGATCCAGTTCTGTGTGCGGCGGAACTCACCGGGTTCCTCGGCCGCGCCTCGCCCGGAGCGCAGGAGTTCGGCGTGGATCTCACGGATGAGCCGGAGCGACAGCCGCAGTTCGGTCAAGCGATCGAGGCCGTAGTTCATCGCCCGGACGTAGTTGACGACCTCTTCGACGTCGTCGGGTAGGTCGTAGCGGCCGGGCTCGAGCTCGTAGGCCAGCACGTCGTTGAGGGTGGACTGGGCGCCCTCGATCTGGGAGGACAGGACCCCTTCGCGGCGCACGTACATCGCGACGAACAGGTCGGGGTTCGGCAGTGTCTGGGCGACACCGTCGAGCCGGCCGACTGCGTCCGAAGCACGAGCCAGCGCACCGATGAGGGCGTGGTCGTACTCGAGCGGCGGATCAGGCGTCAGCGCCGCCGGGATGAACGCGG
>JBDNIX010000140.1:0-4526 GCA_041688045.1 Nitriliruptoraceae bacterium | reverse complement strand
GGTTTCGGTGGACAACGGTCACCTCACGGTGGACGCCCATGCGTCCCAACCCGGCTTCTCGCCGTGGAGAAGTGGTGGACCGCGTGTGGACGCCGCGAGCAACCCGTGGAAGCACATCCATGTCGTTTTCGCGGCCGGGGACAACTACGCTGGCGGTACACACTTCGTCCACCGATCTCAACCGCTTCTGACCTGCACAAACACCGGTTATCCACCGTTTCCACAGCCCCGATGACGACGACGAGATTCAACGAAGTTAGACCCTTCTTCATCAGGATTGGGGACAACCCGCAAGGAGCAACGACGTGAAGCTGCGCGCCGAACGTGCGGAGTTCGCTGAAGCGATCTCCTGGGCCACCCGTACCGTCGGAGCCCGAGTGACGCTGCCCGCGTTGTCCGGGATCCTGCTGGAAGCTGCGGACGGCAAGCTCATCTGCCGAGCCACGGACCTGGAGGTGGCTGCCGAGATCTCGATCCCTGTGCAGATCGATCAACCGGGACGTGTGCTGCTCCCCGGCCGATTGCTCTCTCAGCTGGTCGCTCGCTTCCCCGATGCACCCGTCCAGCTGTCGGCTGATTCCGATCGGGTGGAGCTGACCTGCGGACGGGCGACGTTCCACGTTCGTGGCATGCAGGCGGAGGACTTCCCGACGCTGGCCGGACCGACCGAGGATGCGCCGCAGGGCCTGGTCAAGGCTGACGCATTCGCCCGTCTGGTGGCGCAGGTCGCTCGTGCAGCGGCCAGCGACGAAGGCCGTCCGGTGCTCACCGGAGTCCAACTCGAGGCAGCGGACGGCATGCTCACCGCCGCCGCTACGGACAGCTACCGCTTGGCCGTGCGATCCCTGACCTGGGAGGAGGCCGTGCAGGGCACGGCACTGGTGCCGGTGCGCTCGCTGCAGGAAGCGGCCAAGGCCGCCACGGAGGTCGGTGGGTCGGTCACCGTCGTGCTCGAAGCCGGCCAGGTGTCCTTCCTGTTCGGCGACCGTCGACTGACGACCAAGCTCATCGAAGGGTCGTTTCCCAACTACCGCGCACTCCTCCCGGACGCGCACGAGACCTCCGTGGTCGTCGAACGGGCGGGGCTGATCGAAGCCCTGCAGCGCGTCTCGATCGTCGCGCTCGGCCAAGCCAACACACCCGTCAGCCTCACGTTCGCGGACGGGTCGGTCGACCTGCAGGCATCGAACCAGGAGATGGGTGATGCCGCCGAGGCTCTGCCGGCGGAAATCGACGGTGAAGGCCTCACGATCGCCTTCAATCCGGGGTTTCTGTTGTCGGGGCTGGAGGCCAACGGCACCGACCAGATTCGAATCGAACTCCGTGATGGTCTGAAGCCAGCCGTGTTGCGCCCGCATTCGAGCGATGGTGAGGTCGATGATCTCACCTACCTGCTGATGCCGATGCGAGTGAACTGATTTCGCGCGTGGTCGCTGCGCTGCGCGGCAGACGAGGACGTCGATGCGGTTGCAACGCCTGGAGTTGTCCGATGTCCGCTCGTACGAGCACGCGACCATCGAGTTGCCTGTCGGCGTGACGGTGCTCGTTGGTCCGAATGCCCAGGGCAAGACGAATCTGCTGGAAGCTGTGCAACGGGCAGCCACGGGAGGGTCGCACCGGGTCGCTGGCGATGGCCCTTTGGTGCGGTTCGGGGCCGATGTCGGCGTCATTCGGTGCGTACTGGTGACCGACGAAGGCCGTCGCCGAACCCTGGAACTGGAGATCGGTACCGGCCGCCGCAGGCGAACCCGGGTCGATGGTCAGGACGTCCGTCGGGCTGCAGAGGCA
Source organism: Nitriliruptoraceae bacterium (assembly GCA_041688045.1). Lineage (GTDB taxonomy): Bacteria > Actinomycetota > Nitriliruptoria > Nitriliruptorales > Nitriliruptoraceae > CSSed11-175R1. The sequence goes on along the minus strand of JBDNIX010000140.1, from coordinate 2,738 downwards.
TTCGGCGTCCTGCGTGCCGTGCTCTTCGCTCCGGAGGACGTCGCGATCGTGCGAGGTGATCCCGGCGAGCGACGGCGATTTCTGGACGACGTCTTGAGCCAGCGTCGCCCCGCCTTCGCCGCCGCGAAAGCGGAACACGATCGCGCTCTCCGGCAACGCAACCAACTGCTGAAACAACTTCGAGGTCTGTCAGGGTCATCGCGTGAGGCCGCGATGTCCACCCTGGAGGTCTGGACCGAGCAGCTCATCAGCCATGGCAGCCAGATCATCGCGGCGCGGATCGCAGCGATCCGCACGCTGGCCGGCCCGGTGGACCGCTTTTACCGGGAGTTGGCCGATCGGCCCGAACCCATCGGCCTGACCTACCGATGTTCGGCCGGGGACGATGTCGGCAAGCCTGCGGACGCCGGGTCGGATCTCGTGCCGGACATGACTCCGATCATTGCGGCGATGCGGCAGAGGTTCGCGGCACGCCAGCGGGAGGAGACCGCCCGCGGTTTGACGCTGGTCGGCCCACACCGGGACGACCTCGAGCTCACGATCGGTGAGCTTTCTGCGCGCGGATATTCCTCCCACGGCGAGGCCTGGTCGCTGGCGCTGGCCCTCAAACTCGCGACCTACGAGGTCCTGGCCGAGGTAGGAGATCGCCCCATCGTGCTGCTCGACGACGTGTTCGCCGAACTGGACACTACGCGTCGTGCACGGCTGGCAGCGGCCTGTTCGCGATTCGACCAGGTGGTCGTCACGGCCGCGGTCGAAGAGGATGTTCCGTTGGATGGCGCAAGGATCGATGTCGAGTTGCTCGAGGGCCGGAGCCGACTGACACCTCGCTCGGAGGGCCCAGGCGGGAGTCTCGGATCGGACGCATCGGGGGTTGTCTCGTGAGTGGCGGTCGATCGGGGCAGGACCGCCGGCGAGGGACACCGGCTCGACAAGGTGCCTTTGCGAAGGATCGCAAGGCATCATCAGCGGACCGAGACGAGCGGATCTATGCGAGGAAGCGGGCCAACCTCCAGCGGCGTCGCGCGCGGCAGGAACGTGACCAGTTCGATCCTGCGCCACCCGGTGACGACGACTGGACCATCGACGCACAGGACACGGACGGCCTCGTGCGGATCACTCCGCCGACCGCCGTGGGAGAGACGCTGCGCGCCTTGATCCAGCGTCAGGGATGGGATGAACGCCTGCGTGGTGCCACGGCCGCATCCCGGTGGGAGGACATCGTCGGGGGCGAACTCGCCGGGCGATGTGAACCCGTGCGTCTTGCCAGTGGCACACTGACGGTCCGCGCCGAGAACCAGGTGTGGGCGACGCAGTTGCGCTACATGCTGCCGCACCTGCGGTCGCGTGCCGAGGAGGTTCTCGGTGTGGGGACGGTCAAGGAGGTCGGCATCGTGGTCGGACAGTTGCAGGGACACGGTGATGCCGCGCTCGACGAGGGTCCGCCGCCTACGGAACCACGACGTGGAGGACCCACGCCATGATCGCGATCGCCGAGCGGACGTTTGGGATCCTGGCGCTCTTCGCCGTGGTCATTGCTGCCGGGACGATCGTCGCCCTCGTGACGCGTCGGGTTCCGGCCTGGCTGTCCGACGCTGCCCTACCGCTGGCGACCGCGATCGCGACCGTTGCCACCGGTGGATCGCTCCTGCTGAGTGAAGTCGCCGGGTACACCCCATGCACGTTGTGCTGGTACCAGCGCATCGCCATGTATCCGTTGGTCATCGTGCTCGGCGTCGCCGCATGGCGTCGGGACCAAGGTGTGTGGCCAACGGCCCTACCGATCAGTGTGCTGGGCGGCATCATCTCGGTGTGGCACACGGTGATCGAACGACGACCGGAGCTGGGTGGGGCCTGTGATCCCGCAGCACCCTGCGCCGTGCGCTGGGTCGAGGAGTTCGGGTTCCTGACCCTTCCGACCATGGCACTGATCGGGTTCATTGCGATTGCCGCGCTCAGCCTTGCCGCTCATGTATCTCAACGACCTGTCGAAGGAGCCCCCCGTGGCGTCGAACGCACCGAAGACTCGGCCGAACCCTCGCGCTGAGGCACGCAAGGCCGCCGAACGTCGTCGTCGCCTTCTCCTCGTTGCGGCCGGGATCGTGATCGTGGCGGCTGCGGTCGGGATCGCGATCGCGTCGGTGGGCGAATCCGCGTCCCGCGTCACCGTCGATGACGTAGCCGGCGATATCGAGGTGACCGGTGACGCGTTGCCGCCGTTCAATCCGCAAGCAGCGGAGGATCCGGCGGTCGGGAGCGCCGCTCCGGATGTCGCGGGCGAGAACTTCGCCGGTGAGTCGCTGCAGATCGGCGGCGAACGTGGTCCCCAGCTCATCGCGTTCATGGCGTCGTGGTGCCCGGCGTGTGCGCAGGAGATGCCGGAGTTGACCGCGTGGCTCGAGGAAGGACGACTGCAGGAAGGCGTCGATCTCGTTGCTGTTTCCACCTTCCTCGACGAGGGCCGGCCCAACTGGCCGCCGGATGAATGGTTCGACGGATTCGGCTACCCGGGTCCCGTCATGGTCGATGACGCGGACGCAACGACCTCGGAGACCTTCGGACTGTCGGGCACACCGTTCTGGGTCGCGATCGACGAGGACGGACAGGTGGCGCAACGGGCCTCCGGATTGATCCCGATGGAGCAGTTGGATGCCATGGCCGCCGAGATCAGCCCGAGCTGACCATGCCGGAACTGCCCGATCTGGAGGACTACCTGGCGGCGATGCGGGCGCGAATGC
>JBDNIX010000139.1:0-20840 GCA_041688045.1 Nitriliruptoraceae bacterium | reverse complement strand
GGGCTACGACAAGCCCGACCCGGGGTTCGTGATCCGCCTCGGTGCGTCGTCCGCACCGGTGGCCTGCTACCAGGCGATCGGCCGTGCCGGACGGGGCGGTGACCCCACCCTGGTCGTGTGCCTGCCCACCGCTTCGGACGAACGGTTGTGGGAGCACTTCGATGTCGCCGGCATCCCGACCCCAGCCGGGGTCGAGCAGATCCTCGCGGCGCTGGACGACCCGACGTCTGCGCCCTGTGGACGATGCGGTAGCTGCACCGGCGTCCCGATCTCCGCGGACGCCGACGACGCCACGATCGACCGGGCGCAGCACCACATCCGCAGCCGCGACATCCCATTGCTGCCACGCCGACGCTGGCCGTCCGGCCCAGCAGGATCGAGGAGCTGGCGCGTTCGAACACGACGAGCCCAAGGAGCCGGTCCAGGGGCTGGTGCAGGTCCTCGCGCGGTGGGCACATCACGTCGATCGGCCGGTGGGACCGTACCGGTGGTCAGCCGAGGCGGGCCACCGCGTCGACCTGCACCGTGGCGCCCTTCCACAGGAAGGCCACGCCGTAGCTGGTGCGGGCCGGGTAGGGCTCGGGGAACCGCCCGCTGTAAATGCGGTTCATCGCGTCCAGGTCGCCCTCGTCGATGAACTGCACGGAGGTCCGGCAGACCCGCGCCAGGGACGAGCCGACCTCGTCCAGGATCGTGGCCAGGTTGGTGATGGCCTGATGGAACTCGGCCTCGAAGGTCCCGTGTTGGTTGGCGCTCCCCGTCCGGAGATGGTCGGCCATGGCATCGATCGCCGTATCCACCGCCTGCCCGCGAGGCCATCGGCGTGGACCAGCGGGCGGCCATCGGCACCGGATTCGGCGAGGGCGGGAAAGTGGCGGCGTACACGGGCGAGATCCACCCGGTCTGTCCGTGTCGGTGTCGCCCTCAGACGATGGCGAATGCGTCATCCTGCGGCAAATAGCCAAGGACCGCACGGGTCTGTTCCAGCGACATCCGCTTGGCCGCATTGTCGGAGATGCCGTGCCCGACCGTGTAGCCGGTGACGGGTGCGGTCAGGGAACGTTCCAGCAGATGGTTCGCGTCCCGGACGCTCAGCCACGCCATGCGCTGACGGAGCGGCTCGCCGGCCGAAGGCGGCAGGTCCGCATAGAAGGCAATGCGCAGAGCGACGAAACTCACGTCCGCGGTCGCCCGAGATGCGCAGAGCGCTTCTCCGAACGCCTTGCCGACGCCGTAGTCATTGGCCGGACACGGCGCGTCGGTCTCGCGGATCTGATGATCCAGCGGGTAGCCCTCGACCGCCTGCGCGCTGCTCGCGAACACGAAGCGTCGCACGCCGGCGGCCACTGCTGCCTCGACCATGTTGAAGGTCCCGACGATATTCAGCGGCAGGACACGCTCCAGGAATGGCGAGCTGGGCGCCGGATGTGCCGCCAGATGCAGGACCGCATCCATCCCCTGACAGGCTCGCCGACAGGCGTCCGCATCCGTCACGTCCAACGTCACGAACGGGAACGGCGCACCATCGTCGTCCCGGAGGTCACTGCGAAGCACCTCCAGGGGGCCGTCGTCGCAGGCAGCCACGAACGCCGAACCGATCCGTCCGGATGCGCCCGTGACCAAGACCTTCATGCAGGTACCTCGAGGTAGACGTCGTCCGTTCGGATCGGGGAACCTATCGCCCGGCGAGGGTGCGTCGGTGACCAGCACCCGATCCGGATCGCCTCCTGCACGGGATCCCCGATCTGCTGGGGAAGCTCGGCCACGACCTCACCAGTCGGCTCCATCGCCGCCAGAACGGCACGCAGCAACGTGGTCTTGCCCGCGCCGTTGCTCCCGGCGAGGTGCACGCGGTCACCGCGGTACACGGTCACGTCGACCTCCGGCAGCAGGACCCCACCCCCAACGCGCCGGCATGATCCCGTTGCAGGTCGAAGTCGGCCACCTCGGCGCTGGCTCGGGCCAGGCGGGACCGCGTCGCCATCGCGATGGTTGGTGGGCTCGTCGAGGAGCCGCACGTCGGGTTCCGTGGGCAGCGCGGCGGCGACCTGCCAGCGCTTCCGCCGCCCGGGGGACAACGTCGCCCCGCGTCCGTCGACGTCGTCAGGGTCAAGGCTCAGGCGGCAGCGTTCGGCCGTCCCGTCCCAGGTCCAGGCGAACGCCCGGACATCAGGGGTGAGCGCCTTTGCGTCCTCAGATTCGTGGACCGGCGCAATGGCGGCGCGCACGACGCCCTCGCCACGCTGCAGCCGGAGGTCACCGGCCAGCAGGCACACCAGCGGCGTCAGATGACGTGGCGGATCTCGTCGAGTCGGCTACGGACCTCGGCGAGCCGCTCAGCGGCCTCCGCCAACGTCGCCGGATCGCTGTGCGTGGCCGTGAGCCGGTCGATCAGCACCTCGACCTCCAGGGTCAACAGCTCGACCTCCGTGCGGAGGTGTTGCGCTTCGCCCACACGGCTCATCGGGCGTGCGAGCACGGCCTCGTGCAGCACCTTGAGGATGCGGTCATCACGGTGCAGCACATCGGCCGGCACCCCGGCTCGATCGAGCAGCTCCGGGAGGTCCGGCAACGCCCGGTCATAGGGCAGGGACAGCAGGAGATCCTCCAGCCGACCTCGCGCGGCGTCGAGGTCCACCGCACCGCGGAGGCCACGATCGTCCATGCGGTCGTTGGTGTCGTCGTGCATCACGCCACCTCCCTGGTCCCGAAGGATACCCCCGGGCGTCCGCGAGCCACCAGGTCCGGCCCACGACGACGTTTCCACCGTGCACCACGGCGAGCGGTACGGCACCCTGCCCGCATGGATCACGTCCCGTCAGTCAAGGAACTGCGCTCGGCCGCGCGTGCCTGCATGGTCATGGCGTACGCCGCCGGCCTGGCGGGGGTCACCGCAGGCACCCTCATGCTCCGCGACGGCGACATCGCCTTCGCGATCATCCTGTGGGTGATCACGTTCGCGGTCGGTGCCGCCCTGATGGGGGTCGCCGTGGTGGTCCGAGCGGTCGCGGCGATGACCGCGGAGCTTCGGTCCGTGGCCTCCGACGTGCGCGTGCTCGTGGCCGACCGGAGTGCCGACCACGCGCGGACGCCGGGTCGAGACGACCCCTGGAGCGGCCACCCGCCCTACTGACGATCCTCGGTGTTCCCATCATCCGCATCGAGGTGGACCGTACTTCCGCGGCGTTCGGGTGAGCGCAAGCCGCTGATCAACCAGCCGACGGCCACGGCCGTCACGGCGAGCGTTCCCCCCGCGCCGAGCCATCCGGCCGGCGTCGAGATGATGAACTCCTCGTCGGCTACGGCGATCACCGTCGTGACCTGCGACACCGCCAGCGGCGCGACGATCAGCAGCACCATCATCCCGGCCGCATCACGGCGCAGAGCGGGCGCGATCAGCAGCGCCAGGCCGAGCAGGACGGCACTGGCGATCCCGATCGCCGCGGCGAACCCGCCGGAGACGTTCCAGAGGAACTCCACGAACCGGCGCGCCCCCAGATCCGTGCCCTCGGCACCCAGATCCACGAACTGCGTGGTGGCCAGGACCGACGGCAGCCACGCCAGGAACGCCGTCACCGTGTACAGATTCCGGCGCTGCGGAGCACCGTGCCGCCAGTCTCCGCGAGGGCGCGCCAGCCACGCGAGGATGCCTGCGGCCACCGTCAGGATCACCAGCACGATGCTGCCACCGAGCTGCACCCACACCAGGTCGGCGAAGCTGCTCCCGGCGTCCCGGCTCTCGGGATCAACCAACCACTGCAGCGAGAACAGCGCAGAGGGCAGCCCGAGGACCGCAGCGGGCACGACCACGACCGTGCCGAGGTAACGCCGCCCGGCCAGCAACAGCACCCCGCCGACGATCCAGGGCAGCCAGAAGGCGGCGGCCGTGGGCAAGCGTGTCCAGATGGAGCCGAACGCCGCGCCGAACTCCGCCATCGCCCGCTGGACCCGGGCCTCGGCGGCCACGAAGACGACGATCTCGACGAGCGCGACGCCGAGCGCCACCACACCGGCCGTGCGACGCATACGGCTCTCCTGAGATCAGCAGCCGGGCAGGCGCTCGATCAGATAGGCCTCCAGGCGGTCGATCGCCACCCGGTCCTGGGTCATCGTGTCGCGGTCGCGAATGGTGACCGCGCGGTCCTCGAGCGAGTCGAAGTCGACCGTCACGCAGTACGGCGTACCGATCTCGTCCTGGCGTCGGTACCGGCGGCCGATCGATTGGGTCTCGTCGTACTCGCACATCCACCGCTGCTTGACGATGTCGAAGACCTCCTTGGCTGCGGGCGTCAAGGTGTCCTTCTTGGACAATGGCAGGACGGCGACCTTGTAGGGCGACAGACGCGGGTCGAGCTTGAGCACGGTGCGCGACTGCATCTCCCCCTTGGCGTCCGGCGCCTCCTCGACCCGGTAGGCGTCGAACAGGAAGGCCAACGTCGCGCGGGTCGCACCGGCTGCCGGCTCGATCACGTAGGGGTGGTAGCGCTCGTTGACGACCTGATCGAAGTAGGTCAGGTCCTGACCGCTGGCCTCCTGGTGGGCCTTCAGATCGAAGTCGGTGCGGTTGGCCAGACCCTCGAGCTCCGACCATCCCATCGAGGCGTCCGGGAAGTAGTACTCGACATCGACGGTCCGCTTGGCGTAGTGCGACAGTTCATCGGCGTCGTGTTCGCGGATGCGCAGGTTCTCGCGTCGGATGCCCAGATCGGCGTACCAGTCCATCCGCGCGTCGATCCAGTACTGATGCCAGTCCTCGTCGGTGCCGGGCTCGACGAAGAACTCCATCTCCATCTGCTCGAACTCGCGTGTCCGGAACACGAAGTTGCCGGGCGTGATCTCGTTGCGGAACGACTTGCCCATCTGCGCGATCCCGAACGGTGGCTTCTTCCGACTGGTGCGTTGCACCGTGGCGAAGTTCACGAACATGCCCTGGGCGGTCTCGGGCCGCATCCACACGGTGGATCCCGACGATTCGATCGGCCCCATGTTCGTCTTGAACATCAGGTTGAAGCTCTTGGGGTCCCCGAGTTCCTGCTTCCCGCAGGACGGACAGGTCAACGTGCCCTCCGCCCGCTCGCCGCCGAGTTGGGTCAGACGCAGATGGTCCTCGCGGAAGCGCTGGTGGCACGCTGCACACTCGACCAGCGGGTCGGAGAAGTTCGCGAGGTGACCGGAGGCCTGCCACACCTCGGTGGGGCCCAGGATCGCCTGCTCCATGCCCACCACGTCGTCGCGCAACTGCACCATCGTGCGCCACCACTGTCGCTTGACGTTCTCCTTGAGCTCGACGCCCAGCGGCCCGTAGTCCCAGGTCGAACGCACACCGCCGTAGATCTCCGCGGTCGGAAAGATGATGCCCCGCGTCTTGCAGAGTTGGACGATGGTCTTGAGTTCGACGGTGACGGTTGGCTCGCTCACGGTGCTTCCGATGATGTGACGGCGGACCCCGCCACTGGCGGTGGGGGGAAACGCACCCGGGTCGGCAACAGGCCTTGGTCTCACGGGCGCAACACGGGCTCGGCACGCAGCCGACCCGACCGCGCGGAGGGTAGCCGCCGGTCACGGCCCTCCCGCCGGTGGCTACCGTCACGGCCGACCGCTGCGGCAGACGCCTGGTCATGTGCCGGCCCGGGAGTTCACGGTGGACGACGACGCTCCTCCGCTCGGCACCCGACCGCCCGCGTCCGCGGCAGCACGCGCAGCGCGGCACGACGAACTCGCCGCACGACTCGGTTCCCTCAGCGACCGCGCCCTCCACCGATTGGTGGCCGCGGCTCCGGTGCTGAGCTCGGGTATCGGTGGTGCGACACGACGCCTGCAGATCGACGGTTCCCCGGTCTTCGTCAAGCAGGTCCCCCTGGCCGACCGTGAGCGCCGGCCGGAGAACTGGGAGTCCACCGCCAACGTGTTCGACCTGCCGACGTTCTGCCAGTACGGCGTGGGCTCTCCTGGTTTTACCGTGTGGCGCGAACTGGCCGCGCACCGAATGACCACGCGTTGGATACTCGACGGCAGGTGCGACGGCTTTCCGTTGCTGTACCACTGGCGCGCGGTCCCGGAGGCACCGCCCCCGCACGCGATGGCGGCGACCGATCGCTCAGGCTCGGTCGACTTCTGGCACGGTTCACCCGCCGTCGCAGAGCGCCTGCGCCAGACCGCCGCCGCGTCCGCCAGCATCCTGCTGTTCCTCGAGCACATCCCCGACGATTTGCCGACGTGGTTGTCCGCGCGACTCCGAGCAGGTGACGACCGGTTCGCTGCGGCCGTCACGGCCGTTGAGCGGGACGTGGTCGCGACCGTGGCGTGCATGAATGCCGCCGGCCTGCAGCACTTCGACCTGCATGCCGGCAACCTTCGCACGGACGGACAGCGTGTGTTCGTGACCGACTTCGGGTTGGCGACGTCCCTGCAGTTCGACCTGTCCCCGGCGGAGGTCGCCTTCGTGCGGGGCACCCTCGACCATGACGTCTGCCACGCGGTGACCCAACTCGTGAACTGGCTGACCACGTCGCTGGCCCCCGCCACGGACGTTCACGATCGCAACGCCCGGATCCGCCGGTATGCCGCCGGCGACCGGCCTGCGCTCGGGCCGCCGGAGGTCGCCGCGGTCGTGGCGCGATACGCCCCGGTGGCTGCCATCATGAACGACTTCTACCTCGACCTGCACCTGACCAGTCGCCACACCACCTATCCGGCCGAAACCCTGCGACGGGCCCGAGCCGCGGCGGGCATGGCCGAGCCGGGCCCCGGGACCGCTCACGACGACGGTTCCGACGTCACGAGGAGGTAGTCACGATGCCGACGTCCCGTTTCGACCGCGACACCGCCGTCGCCCCGGTTGGCGATGGGCGCTACCAGGGGACCATCGATCCGGGGTGGGCCGTCATCGACGGCGCGGCACCCAACGGTGGCTACGTGATGGCACTCGCCGCCCGAGCGATGCGCGACCCGCTCCCCCACCCCGATCCGGTGACCCTGACGGCACACTTCCTGGCACCGCCGGAACCGGGCCAGGTCCTCATCGGCATCGAGGCGATCCGTTCCGGCCGTCGGCACTCGACCGTGACCGCCCGCGTGGTGAAGGATGATCGGGAACGGGTGCGGCTCCTGGGGACGTTCGCGGACCTCAGCGTCGCGGACGGGGACGACCCGCGGGTGGACCGCTCGCCTCCGGCGTACCCACCGATCGAGGACTGCGTCGACGCCACCACGACCGGGGCGGACCGCGCCTCGACGGGTGGCTATCCCGCACCGCCGATCCTCCTGCGATTCGACCACCGGATGCCCCGCGAGATGACGACGTGGGCCGACGGTCTCCCGCTCGGCCGCGGCCAGGTCGGCGGCTACGTCGACTGGGCGGATGGGGGCCCGATGGACACGCTGGGGTTGATCGCGGTGGCGGACTGCTATCCCCCGGCGGTGTTCAACACCGGGGACTCGTCGCTGCGCTGGGTCCCGACGATCGAACTCACCGTCCAGATCCGCCGGCGTCCCGCGCCCGGCTATCTCACCACCCGGTTCACCACCGAGGCCATCACCGCGGGCGGCTACCTCGAAGAAGATGGAGACCTCTGGGATGCGGACGGGCGCCTCGTGGCGCTCTCCCGCCAGTTGGCGCTCGCTCCCCGATGACGGGTTGCTCGTGACCGTGCTCCTCGCCGTCGGCGCCCTGGTGGCCGGACTCCTGCTGTTGGTCAGGGCCGCGGACATGTTCGTGGTCGCCGCCGAAGGGATCGCGGTCCATCTGCGCATCTCCCCGGCCGTGATCGGAGCCGTCGTGGTGGGATTCGGGACCTCGCTGCCCGAACTGGTGACCTCGGCGACCGCGGCCCTCGCCGGAGAGCCCGACATCGCGATCGGCAATGCCGCAGGGTCCAACGTCGCGAACCTGTTGCTGATCCTCGGGATCGCCGCCCTGGTCGCCCCCTTGCGCGGCACCGGCCGCGGCCCCGGCCGCGACATCGCCATCGCCGGGACCGCCAGCCTGCTCCTGATCGGGTTGAGCCTCAGTGGTGAGTTCGGACTGATCGACGGACTCGTGCTCGTTGCTGCCCTGCTGGCCGCCGTGGCGTGGCAGGTCGTCTCCAGCCGATCCACCAGCATCGAGGTGGCCGCGCACGGGCCCATCGGTCCGCTGATCGGTCGGTCCGTCGGGGGCCTGCTGGGAGTCGTCGCCGGCGCCTGGTTGTTGGTCTGGGGAGCCACGGCGATCGCCACGGAGTTGGGGGTCCCGACCATCATCATCGGGTCCGTGCTGGTCGCGATCGGGACGTCCCTGCCGGAGCTGGCCACTGCTGTCGCCTCCGCCCGACGGGGGCAGACCGAGTTGCTCATCGGCAACCTGATCGGCTCCAACGTCTTCAACGCGTTGGGCGTCGTGGGTGTCGCGGCCCTCATCGGCGCGGCCAGGGGCGATGGTGTCGTCGTCGACACACCCGCACTGATCGTGGTGGTGGCCGCCGGCGTCGCGACGATCACGGTCGGTGCCTGGCTGTGGCGTGCACCCCGTGTCGGTCGGATGGCCGGCGCACTGCTGCTCGGCACCTACGTCGTCGCGGTTCCGCTGCTCCTGGCGGTCAGCTGAAACGCGACTATGGTCCCGAAAGGCGTGGCCAGCAACCGTCGAAGGGTGCGCACGATGGCCGTTCAGCACCTTCACGAGGACCTGAACGGTCACGACCTCGGCGGGCGGCACCTCGACGCCGTGCACTTCGACCACTGCGAGCTGCGTGGTGCCGATCTGTCGGATGCCTCGACCCTGGGGGCGGTGTTCACCTCCTGCGATCTGACCAATGCGGACCTCAGTGGCTCGACCCACGACGGGTCGGCCTTCACCAACTGCCGACTGGTCGGCGCGCGCCTGTCGACCGCGACGTTCCGCGGATGCAAGTTGACCGGCAGCGACCTGACGCAGGCGCTGCTCCTGGGGATGTCGATCGACGGGGGCGACTGGTCCTACGTGAACCTGCGGGGTGCCGCGCTCCAGAAACACGACCTCAGCGGCCTCCGGTTGGCGTATGCCGACCTGTCCGCGGCCGATCTCACCGGAGCGAACCTCCAGGGGGCTGACCTGACCGCTGCCGTCCTGAGTCAGACGATCCTGTGCGACACGAACCTCCTCGACACCCGGCTCGACGGCGTGGCGCTGAGTGCCGCGCGTGTCGACGGCGTCCGACTGGACCTGGCCGGGGCCGTTCGCCTGGCAGAGTCCCTGGGTGCCGTGATCAGCTGACGCCGTCCTGGACCTTCCCCCCCCCCAAGCCATCCCAGGTGCCGACCGGAGCAAACGCATGCGCGTCGTGGTGCTGGCCGACACCCACCTCAAGCAGGCATGGCCGAACCGGCATCTGCCCGAAGCGGTCACGACCGCGCTGCAGACCGCCGACGCCATCCTCCATGCCGGCGACATCACCCAGCAGGTCCACCTCGATGACCTGGCATGTTCCGCACCCGTGTATGCGGTCCTGGGAAACAACGACCACGAACTGGTGGGCACCCTTCCCGATGAGCTGACCGTCGAGCTCGGCGGGGTCCGCATCGGCATGATCCATGACAGCGGCCCGGCCACCGGTCGCGGGGAACGGCTCTACGCGCGGTTCCGGGACGCCGACGTCGTCGTCTTCGGGCACAGCCACATTCCCTGGAACGCCACGGGTCAGGACGGCCAACTGCTCTTCAACCCAGGATCGCCGACCGAGCGCCGCCGGCAGCCGCACGGAACCTTCGGCATCCTCGACGTCCAGGGGGGCGCCATCCGCGCAGCGCGAATTCAGACGGTGTAGGTCGGCCGTCACAGGCGACCGACCGGTGTGATCAGCCGAGCCGCTCCCCCATCCGGGTGCGCGACAGCAGGGCCGATCCCGCCGCCAACAGCACGACGGCCACCACCAGCGCGACGAACCCCGACACGACCAGCAGTGGGACGGACAGCAGAACCACGCCGGTCGCCTGGGTCACGACGATCACGACGACGGGCAGGACGACGACGCCGCCCAACTGGAACGCTTCCTGGGTGCTGTTGGATCGCACCGATACCAGCACGATCGCACCCAACGCCGCAGCCCCGAACGTCGGCCCGACCCACAGCGCCATCACCGCGAACTCCGGGGTCGGCAGCACCAGCCGTCCGGTCTGCGGCATCACCGCGATGTTGGCGACGACGGCATACAGCGTCGCACCCACCAGGCCGATCGCCACGGCCGGGACCCACGAAGCGATGAGCTTGGCGAGGATCAACTCCCGGTCGCGCAGCGGCGTGAGCAGGAGACCTTCCAGCGTGCCGCGCTCCTTCTCCCCCGCCAGGGCATCGGCGGCCAGGACGGTCGCGAACATCACGGGCACGATGGGGATCAGCGGGGCCAGCAGGTAGGTCACGGCGAGTTCCGCGGCCTGCGTCGCAGGGTTCCCGGACAAGCGTGCAGACGCCTCGGGGGGCAGCGCCTCCAGCACCCGGAACATGTCGGCTGCGCTGACCGAGCCGAGCAGCACCGGGGTCAGCCCGGCGAGCGCGGGCAGCAGGACCAGCAGGATGGCGGGCACGATCAGTGCCGGCAACACCACCCCCTTGGAGCCCATCACCACGGTCAGGTCGCGTTTGACCACGGCACGGATCGCCCGGGTGTTCACGCGCGCACCGCCGCATCCGTGCCCGTCACGGCGGGGCCCGTCGCGACATTTCGTGAGGCATGAAGCGCCAGGTAGACGTCCTCCAAGCTGGGGTCCAGGCGGCGGATCTCGTAGACGGTGAGCTCTGCAGCCGCCAACCGTTGCACCAGCACCGGGAGCAGGTCACGGCCGACGCCCGTGGCACGCAGCCGACCATTGCCGTCCCGATCCACATCACCAGGGGCGAGTTCCGCCACGATCTGCCGGGCACGATCGACGTCCGCGAGCGCCACCTCGACCTGGACGCCGCCGGAGCCGTGTTCGGCCGCAAGGTCGACCGGCCGTCCGTCCGCGACGATCCGTCCCTCCTCGAGCACGACGACACGATCGCACAGGAGTTCAGCTTCGGCGAGGTCGTGCGTGCACAACACGATGGTGCGCCGGCGTTCCTGCGCGAGGCTGGCGAGAGCGCGTCGCACCTGCCGGGCGGCAACCGGGTCCAGGGCCGACGTGGGCTCGTCGAGCAGCAGGATGTGGGGGTCCGGCAACAGCACCCGCGCCAGGGACAGGCGTTGGCGCATGCCGCTCGAAAAGCCCGCGACCCGTTCGTCGGCGCGGTCGCCGAGGTCGAAGTCCACCAGCATGGCATCGATGCGTTCATCGAGGCCGTCCTGCGCCACCCCGAAGACGTCGGCGGCGAACCGCAGGTTCTGCCGCGCCGTGAGACGGCCGTCAACGACCAGTGCGGCGGGCAGGACACCCATGTGCGCCCGGACGCCGGGGCCGTCGTCAACCGGGTCGCCACCGGCCACGCGCACGGTGCCGCTCTCGGGCGCCAGCAGCCCCGCCAGGAGCCGGACGGTCGTGGTCTTCCCGGCACCATTGTGACCGAGGAGACCGACCACCTCGCCGGCACCGACGTGCAGGGACAGATCCGCCAGTGCGGTGACCTGACCGAACGACTTGGAGACATGGTCCAACGCCAGGACGGGCGCCTCGGCCGACGGACGGTCCACGTACGACTCCCCTGCGCAGACGGATGCCGCAGGGTACGGCGCGTGGCCCCTCTCGTGCGTGGTGGGTTTGGCCCGCATGCAGGCCAATCCCACCACATCGCGGCGTGATCCGGAGACGATGACCGGTAGGCTGGTCGGCCCGCCACCGACCGGTCAAGCAACGGCCCGGCCGTCCGCCCGGCATCAACCGTCGGAGACCTCCATGACCTCGCTCGTGCTCCCCGGTGACGCCACAGATCTGTCGGAGGTCACCGTGTCGGAATCGGCCCTGCGCCGGTTCCTGCACGGACTCCCGGGCGTCGACCAGGTCGGCCTGGAGAAGCGGGCCGGCGTGCTGGCGACCCGCTCCATCAAACGGGAATCCAAGGTCCAGGCGTTGGACCTCGCCATCCGCATGGTCGACCTCACCACCCTCGAAGGTGCGGACACCCCCGGGCGGATCCGGTCCCTGTGCGCGAAGGCGCGGATCCCCGACCCGTCCGACCCGGACGTTCCATCGGTCGCCGCCGTCTGCGTCTACCCGGACATGGTCGCCACCGCCGTTGAGGCGCTGACGGGGACCGATATCCACGTCGCCTCGGTCGCCACCGCGTTCCCGTCCGGACGGGCCCACCTCGACATCAAGCTCGCGGACACCCGCAACGCCGTCGCGGATGGCGCGGACGAGATCGACATGGTGATCGACCGTGGTGCCTTTCTGGCCGGACGCTACGGCCAGGTGTTGGATGAGATCGTCGCCGTCAAGGACGCCTCTGGCGACGCCCACCTGAAGGTGATCCTGGAAACTGGCGAACTGATGACGTACGACAACGTGCGGCGCGCGTCCTGGCTGGCCCTCGCCGGCGGCGCGGACTTCATCAAGACGTCGACGGGCAAGATCACCCCCGCGTCGACCCTGCCGATGACCCTGGTCATGCTCGAAGCGGTCCGCGATCACCGGAAGCTGACGGGCGAGATCCGCGGCGTGAAGTCGGCTGGCGGGATCCGCACCGCCAAGGACGCGATCCGCTATCTCGTCATGGTCCACGAGGTGGCGGGAGCGGAGTGGCTGCATCCCGACCGGTTCCGGTTCGGCGCTTCCAGTCTGCTCAACGACCTTCTGATGCAGTGGCACAAGCAGCGCACCGGCACCTACTGGACCAGCAACCGCGTCACGATGGACTGACCGACTGCCCACCGACCGCCGCGGGACGACACATCTCGAAGGATCGACCGATGAGCGCCACCAGCACCGTGCCCGACCTGATCACGCCGACGTGGGACTACGCGGCTGCGCCCGAAGCACGGGAGATCGCCACGATTCGACCGTCCTACGGGTTGTTCATCGGTGGCGAGTTCGTCGATCCCGCCGCCGGTGAGAGCTTCGCGACCATCTCCCCGTCGACCGAGGAGCACCTCGCCGATATTGCGTTGGCCGACGTGAAGGACGTCAACCGCGCCGTTGCGGCCGCCCGCAAGGGTTTCACGGGCTGGTCCAAGCTGTCGGGTATGCAACGTGGCAAGTACCTGTACCGCATCGCCCGGCTCATCCAGGAACGGGCCCGCGAGTTCGCGGTGCTCGAGACCCTGGACAACGGCAAGCCGATCCGTGAGACCCGGGACGTCGACGTTCCTACCGCCGCCGCCTACTTCTTCTACTACGCCGGATGGGCCGACAAACTGGACTGGGCGGGGCTCGGACCCAACCCCCGGTCGCTGGGCGTCGCGGGGCAGATCGTGCCGTGGAACTTCCCGCTGCTCATGCTGTCCTGGAAGATCGCTCCCGCCCTGGCATGTGGGAACACCGTCGTGCTGAAACCGGCGGAAACCACCCCGTTGACCGCACTGCTGTTCGCCGAGATCTGCCAGCAGGCGGACCTGCCACCGGGAGTCGTCAACATCATCACCGGCGCGGGCGACACCGGGGCCGCCCTTGTCGCCAACGGCGACGTCGACAAGGTCGCGTTCACCGGCTCCACGGCGGTCGGCAAGTCGATCCAGCGGCAGCTGGCCGGTACCCGACGGCGCGTGACACTGGAGCTGGGCGGCAAGGCCGCCAACGTCGTCTTCGACGATGCCCCCATCGACCAGGCCATCGAAGGCATCGTCGACGGCATCTTCTTCAACCAGGGACATGTCTGCTGCGCCGGATCGCGCCTGCTGGTTCAGGAGAACGTCCACGACCTGGTGGTCGACAAGCTCAAGGAACGCCTGGGCACGCTGCGCCTGGGTGATCCGCTGGACAAGAACACCGACATCGGCGCGATCAACTCGGCCGCCCAGCTCGAGCGCATCACCGCCCTGGCCGATACCGGCGAGGCGGAAGGCGCCGATCGGTGGGAGTTGGACTGCCCCCTCCCGGAGCAGGGCTTCTGGTTCCGCCCGACCGTGTTCACCGGCGTCGGCCAGTCGTCGCGGATCGCGCAGGAGGAGATCTTCGGCCCGGTGCTGTCGGTACTGACCTTCCGCACGCCGGACGAAGCCGTCGCCAAGGCCAACAACACGCCTTACGGGCTGTCGGCAGGTGTCTGGACGGAGAAGGGATCGCGCATCCTGTGGATGGCGGACCATCTGCGGGCCGGCGTGGTCTGGGCCAACACCTTCAATCGGTTCGATCCGACCAGCCCCTTCGGGGGGTACAAGGAATCCGGCTTCGGCCGCGAAGGCGGTCGCCATGGGCTTGCCGCCTACCTCGAGCCCGCGGAGGTGGATGCCTGATGGCCACCCGACTGGACGTGCGCAAGACCTTCAAGCTCTATGTGGGTGGCAAGTTCCCCCGTTCCGAGTCCGGCCGCACCTACGAAGTGACCGACGCCAAAGGCGCCTTCGTGGCCAACGCCGCGCAGGCGTCGCGCAAGGACGTCCGCGACGCGGTGGTCGCCGCGCGCAAGGCGCAGCCGGGCTGGGCTGCCGCGACGGCCTACAACCGCGGTCAGGTCCTGTACCGCGTCGCCGAGGTCATGGAGGGACGGCATGCCCAGTTCGTCGCCGAGGTCGGGGCCGCCGAAGGACTGACCGCACGCAACGCCAGGTCGATCGTGGACGCCGCGATCGACCGGTGGGTCTGGTATGCCGGGTGGTCGGACAAGTTCTCCCAGGTTTCCGGCGCCGCCAACCCGGTGGCCGGTCCGTACTTCAACCTCTCGACTCCCGACCCGACGGGCGTCGTCGCGGCCCTGGCCCCGCAGGCATCATCGTTGCTCGGGCTCATCGAGGTGCTGGCTCCGATCATCGTCTCAGGGAACACGGTCGTCGCGGTCACCAGCGAGCACCGTCCCCTGCCCGCCATCACGCTGTCCGAAGCGCTGGCCACGTCCGACGTCCCCGGCGGTGTGGTCAATCTGCTGACCGGCCGGACCGATGAGCTCGCCCCGATCCTGGCGGGGCACCTCGACGTGGATGCGATCGACCTGACCGGCATGGCCGGACGCGACACCACCGAATTGGAGGTGCTCGCGGCGGAGAACCTCAAACGCATTCTGGCCACACCGGCGACCGAGCAGGATGCGACCGCGCCGCCCGCCGGCCCTCGACGGATCCTGGCGTTCTGCGAGACCAAGACCGTGTGGCACCCTAAGGGCCTCTGACCGGACGGGGACCGACCGATGGACGAGCACAGCGTCGTCACCGGTCGGCGCGGGTCGACCCTCCCCCGCCGCATGCGCCGAGTGCTCGTCGTGGTGCTCCTGCTCGGCGGAGTGCTGCTCACCCTGGTCGGCCCCACAGCGGCGCAGAGCGCGGGGCCGGTCCATGTCGCGACGATCTCCGGCGAGATCGACCTGGGCCTGGCCCCCTACCTCCAACGAGTACTGGACGACGCCGAGGCCGACGACGCGGCGGCGGTCGTCATCACCATCGACACCCCGGGTGGCCGCCTGGACGCCGCACTCCAGATGCGTGACGCCCTGCTGGACAGCCCGCTCCGCACGATCGCGTTCGTCGACCGCAGCGCCTTCTCCGCCGGAGCACTGATCGCCGTGGCGTCCCAGGAGATCTACCTGGCGCCCGGGTCGTCGATGGGGGCGGCCACGCCGGTCGACGGCGGGACCGGCGCGCCGGCCGATGCCAAGGTCGTCTCGGCCGTGCGCTCGACGTTCCGGGCGACGGCGCAGGAACGGGACCGCGATCCGCTCGTGGGCGAGGCGATGGTGGACCCGTCGATCGAGATCGACGGACTGGTCGAGGACGGCAACCTCTTGACCCTGACGTCCGACGAGGCCGCAGAGTTCGGGTACAGCGACGGCATGGCCACCGGGCTCGAGCAGCTGCTGGAACAGCTGGACCTGGCCGACCGGGACGTCGTCAACATCGATCCGTCCCCCGCCGAGCGGGCGGTTCGGTTCCTGACCAATCCCGTGCTCGGGTCCGTGCTGCTGACGCTGGGCGTCCTGCTGGTCGTCGGCGAACTGTTCGTCGGGGCGTTCGGGCTGGCGAGTCTGGCGGGGCTCGGTCTGCTGGGCACGTTCTTCTACGGGCATCTGCTGGCGGGGCTCGCCGGCTGGGAGGACGTGGTGCTCGTAGGGCTGGGCGTGGTACTGATCCTCGTGGAGATCTTCGTCGTGCCCGGCTTCGGTGTTCCCGGGGTGCTCGGCTTGTCCGGGGTGCTGGGGGGCGGGTTCCTGGCCATGACCAACCGCGACTTCGATGTCGTCAGTAGTGGTCAGATCATCAGCACGGCGTCCACCATCGCCATCACGTTCATTGTCGTGACGATCGGACTGATCGTGCTGCTCACGATGCTGTCGCGCCGGGGCCTGACCAAGCGATCACCGACCCGGGCCCCGTCCGCCACGCCGCCAAGCGGGGGGACGGGACAGCGGCGCGGCTGGCTGCGCTGGTTCGGTGACGGCGACGTGTTGGCCTCGGAGGGCGACGAACCCGAGGACGCGGACACGGATCCGGGCGCCGTGCCACCCGATGCCCGACATGCCTCGCGTGAAGGGGCCGTGGGAACCGCGCTCAGCGACCTGCGACCCGCCGGCGTCGCGGACTTCGGGGGGCACCGCGTGGATGTCGTCACCGAAGGCGACTACCTCGTCGCCGGAGACCGCGTCGAGGTCATCCTCGCAGAGCGTTATCGGCGCGTGGTACGCAAGGCGCGGGACTGACCTGTACGGTCGCTGGGCGCCCGACCATGCCCAGGTCTCCGTGCGGCGCAGGTCCCGGAGGACACGATGGAGCTTCTGCCCCTGATCATCGCGGCGTTGGTCGTCGTCGGACTCGGCATGATCCTGTACTTCGTTCCCGTGGGGCTGTGGATCACCGCGATCTTCTCCGGTGTCCGCGTCGGGCTCGGAACCCTGATCGGGATGCGGCTGCGCAAAGTGGTCCCGAGCGAGATCATCCGCCCGCTGATCAGCGCGACAAAGGCAGGGATCGACCTGGACATCGGGCAGATGGAAGCCCACTACCTCGCCGGTGGTCGGGTCGAGCAGGTCGTCACGGCACTGATCTCCGCGGACCGAGCCAACATCGACCTGCCGTGGAAGCGGGCCACCGCTATCGACCTGGCCGGTCGGGACGTCCTGGAAGCCGTGCAGGTCAGCGTCAACCACAAGGTGATCGAGACCCCGCGCATCGCCGCCGTGGCCAAGGACGGCATCCAGGTCATCGCCGTGGCCCGCGTCACGGTCCGCGCCAACATCGAGCGGCTGGTCGGTGGTGCAGGCGAGGAGACGATCATCGCCCGCGTCGGTGAAGGGTCGGTGTCCTCGATCGGCTCCGCGGACAGCCACAAGGACGTGCTCGAGAACCCGGACGACATCTCGCGCCGCGTGCTCGAACGCGGCCTGGACTCGGGGACCGCCTTCGAGATCCTGTCGATCGACATCGCCGACGTCGACATCGGCCGCAACATCGGCGCGGAACTGCAGACCGATCAGGCCGAGGCCGACAAGAAGATCGCCCAGGCCAAGGCCGAGGAACGCCGCGCGATGGCCGTTGCGGAAGAGCAGGAGATGCGGGCCAGGGTCGTCGAGGCAGAGGCGGAGGTTCCCCGGGCGTTGGCGGAAGCTCTGCGCAACGGCAACCTCGGCGTGATGGACACCTACCGGATGGACAACATCCAGGCCGACACCCGGATGCGCGGCTCCATCGCCCATGAGGACGAGGACTAGGCCAATCATGAGCGATCACCTCCCCAGCGGCGGCCGGTCGTCCGGGTCCAGTGGCTCCCCGCTGAACCGATTCTTCGGGGCCATCTCCGATGCTGCCAATCAGGCGGTAGCACCACCCAGCCCCGACCAACGCCTCGGTGCGGCTCCCCCACCGCCTCCCCCTGCCAAGGCCGCATCCCAGCCCCCCGAGGGACGCGGCAGCGGCGGCCAGCCGGCACGGCAGGGCGCCCGGGCGGCCGCCGAACGTCGGGCCGAGGATCGGCAACAGCCCCGGGACCGCAGACCGACGCCATCACCGGATGTGCGCACGGCACCGTCCCAGGCACATCGACTCCGCCGCGCGCTCCACTCGCACAAGGCCCTGCGGCAGGCCATTCTTCTGCGCGAAGTCCTCGGCCCACCGGCGTCCCTGCGTCCCCCGGACGAAGGGCCGGCGGGTCTGCGCTAGCGGCCTCGCCAGACCGGTCACGGGATGGGGCGGTCCGTGATGTCCTGCGCCCAGGCGCGGGCCCGCTCGGCCAAACCCTCGACCTCGAGGAGACGGTTGGCCTCGTACCGATCACGCGTGCGGATCCGCAGGACATCGGCGACGGTCAGGGCGTGCTCCGGGCGATCGACCACCGTGACCGGGTCACCGGCCATGACCGATCCGGGTGTCAAGACGCGCAGATAGGCACCGGGACGGTTGGCCGCGACGAACCGTTCGACCAGATCGGGGACGTCGAGGAATCCCGCGAACACCTGACACGGGACACGGGGCCCGGTGACCTGTACCTCGACTCGCGAGCCGATCCTCCAGCGTTCGCCCACCCGGGCAGTGGACACGTCCAGCCCCTGGGTCCGCAGATTCTCACCGAAGGTTCCGGCGGGCAGTTCACGCCCGAGGATCCGCACCCAGTGGTCGGCGTCCTGTTCCGCGTAGGCTTACAGCGCCTGGTCGGGACCGCCGTGCCGGGACCGGTCGGCCTGCTCGTCGCCGGTCACGCCGGCACGGGTCACCTCGACCGCCCCGACTGTCGGCTGCTTGTCCACGGCGGTGCGGCGAGCCGTCCCGCCCAGGAGGCGGACCGACCCTCGCCGGCGCACACGGCGACGAGCCGGGGGCAGGCTCGGTGGCTCACGCATGGTCCTCTGGATGGACGAGATCCTGGTCGTAGCCGACGCGACGATACTGGGGCGCACCCGGCGCGACGTAGAGGCGGCCCACGGCGGGCAGGCGACCGAGGCGCCGACCGGCGCGTGCCCACCGACGTTCGCCGGCGAAGACGTCACCACCGGAGGTGGCCTGCGCAGGTACGGGCTCGCCCGGCCGGCCGGTGATCACCAGCACGATCGACACGAGGATGACGGCTCCCGCGACCAGCGTGCGGCCGGTGAGTCGTTCCCCGAGGATGGCCCACGCGAGCAGGACCGCGACGATCGGGTTGACGTACGCGTGCGTCCCCACCATGGCCATCGAGGCGTGCGACAGCAACCAACGGTAGGCGGTGAACGCCACGAGCGATCCCGCCGTGATCAGGTAGATCACCGCGATCCAGGCGTTCATCCCGATGCCCGACAGGTCGATGCGAGCGGGTTCACCGAGGGCGATACCGACGATGAGGAACACCACCGAGGCTCCCAGCATCTCCATGGCTGCTGCGACCAGGGGACGAGACGGCGCGGAGGCGACACGGCTGCGCAGCGAACCGGCCGCCCATCCCATTGCGCCGAGCGTCGCCAGCAGCATGCCACCGAGTTGACCACCCGCGGGATCCACGAGGATGCCGACACCGACCAGCCCGATCGCCAGACCGATCCATGCCCGCACGGAGAGCTGATCGCCGAACACGGCCCGCGCGAACAGGGCCAGCCAGACCGGCACCGTCGCCGTCAGCAATGCGGCCGTACCGGCGCCGATCGAGACCATCGCGACGGCGACCAGCCCCGTGCCAGCGACGAGCATCGTGCCACCCGTGAAGGCGGCTCCGGCCCACTGACGCAGCGTCGGGCGGTCCCCCGCCCGGTCACCACGGCGCGACGCCCAGACGTACAGCAGCAGTCCGGCAAGGGCGAAGCGTCCGGCCATCAGCGTCATCGGAGGGATGGACGCGACGGCCACGTCGATGGCGATGTAGGTCGACCCCCACACGACGTAGACGATGGCCAGCGCCAGGCCGACCTGCACGCCGCGTCGCCGCAGCAGGGGTTCGTGGCTCGCGACCGGCGTCGTGCCCGGCTCGTACACGCCGGTCGACGTGGGCTTGCGACGCACCACCCGCCGGGCTGCCTCGCCGAGTGGTCGGGACGGGGCACGCGTCATCGCGACACCTCCGATCGGGTGGTCGGCACGCCGGCGACCGGCGGGAGTGCAGGTAGGAAGAAAGACATGAGCGACTCGAACGAGGTGGAAGCGAGAGGGCACCGCAACGACGCCGAACCCGTCGGCTGGCCCCGGCGCCCGAACGTACTTTGCAAAATGTGTTACGGTACAGATATGGATGCTGAACCGGTACAGTATCGTATCACGGGGCCGAACGCGGCAACCGTGATCCGGTCAATCGAACGTGGTGTCATGCTCGGACACCTCAGCCCCGGGGAACCGTTACCGTCCGTCCGCGCTCTGGCGCGGGAACTGGGGTTGTCGCCGACGACGGTTGCTGCTGCCTACCGTGACCTGCGGCAGCGCGGTGTCCTGGTCGCCCACGACCGATCCCGCACGGTGATCGCCCACCGGCACCCCTTGGCGGTACGTCTCGCCCCGGAGGTCTCCGACGACGCGACGGATCTGGCCACCGGCAACCCGGATCCGACGCTGCTGCCCGATCTCGGGCCGCATCTGGCCGCTATCGGGCCGGTACACCGGCTGTACGGGGACGAACCCGCGGTCGATGCCCTGCTCGATCTCGCCCGCGACGATCTCCGACGTGACGGGGTGCCCGCCGAGCATCTGGCCGTGGTCGGTGGCGGTCTGGATGGCATCGAGCGGGTTCTGGAAGTGCATTGCCGGGTCGGTGACCGGATCGCCGTCGAGGATCCCTGCTACGTCGGCAGTCTGGATCTGGTTCGTACGCTCGGATTGGTGCCCATCCCCGTGGCCATCGACGACCAGGGTCCGCAGGTCGATGCACTGGCCGACGCGCTC
>JBDNIX010000138.1:0-12188 GCA_041688045.1 Nitriliruptoraceae bacterium | reverse complement strand
GAGCGCGATCCGGGCGTGGCGTTTGCGTGCGTCTGGGATGTGGCTGAGGCGTGGGAGGACGATCCCGTGATGCCGACGTGGGATGTCCGGGTCGACGAACTGCTCGCTGCGGTGGGGGAGCGGCTGTCCTACCAGTACGACTACGGCGACAACTGGTGGCTGACCTTCGAGGTGGAGGACGTCCGGGCCGTGTCCCGGCAGCCCGGGCGGCGCTGCTGGAGGGCGCTGGTGCCGGGCCGCCCGAGGGCTGCGGCGGCATCCACGGTTACCGCATGATCGTGGCGGCAGCCGATACGGCCCATCCCGACCACCGGCAGGCCCTCGCCGAGGTGGCGGACTGGTGGGGTGATGAGCCAGCGCCGGACGCGATCGGCCTTGTGCCGTTCGACCCGGCCACGGTCGGCGACCGGCTCCAGGCGCTCGAACTGGCCGCCCGCTGCCCGGATGCCGCGTCCCTTCACGGTGCTGCTCGACACGGTCGGTGACGGGTGAAGCTGACCGCTGCCGGCTACCTGCCCCCCGGCTGTGGTGCGCACGATCTTCGATGAGCTCGACCTGGGCAGCGAGTGGATCGGCGCCGGCAACCGTGAAGACCTCACCGACCCGGTCGGGCCGTGGTGGCATCTGGCCGGCGCACTCCCCTTCGGTGGCCGCGATGTCTCCGATGCCTCGTGGCAGGCAGGCGTGCTGCTCCTCGCGCTGCTGGCCTCGGGCTCGACCACAACGCAGAGGTGACGGTGACGGAGCTGCTCACCGGGTTGGGGTGGGCGGTCGAAGGCGGCCAGCCGATCGATCGTCGCACCGCCACCGGCCTGATCGCAGGCGACGTCCATCTGCTGCGCCGGGTCGGGCCGCACTCGCCGCGACGTCCGGGTGAGGAGCCCTTGACCCTGTTTGAGACCGGAGAGCACCCGCCACGGAGCGGGTCAGTCGGCGGGCACGACGGCGATGAGGTCGGCTGCCAGGATCGATACCGCACGCGCGACGGTGTCGGGATCGCCCACGAAGCTCTCAGCACGACCCGTCATCCGGCTCCCGAGGCCGTCCGGGCCGATCGCGAACAACTCCGCGAGGTAGCCCAGGGCCCACCGGGTCGCTGGCGCGCTGAGCGACTCGTCGAGCAGGCGGCCCAGCGAGCGTGCGAGGTCGACTGTGACGATGGCAACCAGGAGTCGGTAGACGTCGTACGCGTCCTTGTCGAGGAATCGGGAAGGTTGCTCGCGACACTCACCGAGCTTGTGGAGCTTCGCAACGAGTAGCGCGGCGGGACCGGCGACGAAGGCGACGACCTCCCGGTCGTCTGTCGTTTCGAGCGATCGGATCGGCATGCGAGCCCGGTCGACGACCGCGGCTTCCAGCCTTCGGCGTTTTCGGCGGTGCGGAGGGAGAGGGCTTCGAGTTCGGTGGTCAGTTCGCGGAGCCGTCGGGCGTTGTCGAACCAGGGCCGGTAGCGCTCGTACTGTTCTTTGGTGAGTGTGCGGGTGACGGTCTTGCCGGCGACCTTGCGGGTCCATTGGGTGTAGGGACCGTGCAGCTGCGGGGGGTCGGCCTTGCAGCGGCAGGCGGCTTTGCCGCAACGCTGGTAGCGCGCGACGATGCTGCCGGGCAGCGCACCGTCGATCTGGGCCAGCTCGTCGGAGATGCCTCTGCGGGCGGAGTCGTGGTCGGGTGGGGTCGCCGCAACCCGCGCCACCCTCAAGGACCACAGGCAGCGGCGTGCCGCACGAGAACTGGGCACCACCACCGGCAAGCCACCCGAGGATGCTAGACCCCGGCCGAGGCGATGGAACACCGGCTGCGCACCCAAGAAGGCGCGGCCGCCTACGCCAAACGTTCCCACACCGATGGCACCGGCCGTTCGTCACGACGCCGGTACAGCCGCTGGCCGAGCAGCGACGCTAGACATGTCCTCGGCGCACTTCGGCCTCGCCAGTCTCTGACTGGCAACACCGCGAGCGCGTAGGGCCAGCTTCCGAACGTGTGCAGAACCGTTGCCGTGGTAGCTCGGTTTCCGGACCGCTGTGTGCCCGTTCTCGTCGGCCGCCGTGACGGCCATCGAGCCTCCGCGAACCTGGACTTCGACGCTGCAGGTGCGGAAAGCGTCTCGTTGAGGGGTTGCGCCAGTACGCTACGGAGGAGTGCCGGGCGGCACCGGGGGCATGTGACGATGGCAGGGGCCGAACGCGACGCATCGTCGGTGCCCGGACAGCCCGCGCTCGTCGATCCCTGGCTGCAGGACCCTCGTCAGGTCGCAGAGGGGTTGGGCATCGATCTCGCCGTCGGGCTGACCGGCGACGAGGTGGCTGTGCGGCTCGAACGTGACGGCCCGAACCGCCTGGACGCCGCGGACGTCGTGCCGGCGTGGCGGAAGCTCCTCGCCCAGTTCGACGACCCCCTTGTCTATCTGCTGCTCGGCGCCGTCGTCGTCTCGCTGGTGGCGTGGTTCCTCGAAGGACGCCCGGGCACACCATTCGAGGTGATCGTCATCACCGCCATCGTCGTGTTCAACGCCGTCCTCGGCTATGTCCAGGAGGCGCGTGCGGAGCAGGCGGTCGCGGCCCTGCAGCGCATGGCAGCGGCTACCGCCGCCGTCGTACGGGACGGAAGGGAACAGCGGATCGCGGCCGACGATCTGGTCCCCGGTGACATCCTGCTGTTGGCCGAGGGCGACGCGGTCGGGGCCGACGCCCGGCTGGTAGAAGCTGCCTCCTTGCTGGTGGCGGAGGCTTCGTTGACCGGTGAGAGTCAGGCGGTGCTCAAGGACGTGTCGGCTCTGGCCGGCCCCGTCGGGTTGGGCGATCGCCTCAACATGGTGTTCAAGGGCACGGCGGTGACCCGGGGGCGTGGCCGGGCAGTGGTCACGGCCACCGGCATGGGCACGGAGATGGGCACGATCGCCCGGCTGCTCGGACAGACACTCGACGAGGCGACCCCGTTGCAGCGTGAGATCGCCCGGATCGGCCGGGCGCTCGGGCTCGCTGTGATCGTGATCGCCGTGGTGGTGGTCGGGGCGATCCTGCTCACCGCGGACCTGCAGACGGCATCGGACTACGTCGACGTCCTGCTCGTGGGGGTGTCGCTGGCGGTCGCCGCCGTCCCGGAGGGGCTACCCGCGGTGCTGTCGGTCGTCCTCGCGCTCGGCGTCCAGCGGATGGCTAAGCAGCGGGCGATCGTGAAGAAGCTGCTGTCGGTCGAGACGCTCGGCTCCGCCTCGGTGGTGTGCTCCGACAAGACCGGCACCCTCACCCGCAACGAGATGACGATCCAGGTGGTCGCCACCGCATCGGGTGAGGTGGCGCTCAGCGGTACCGGGTACCAGCCCAGCGGAGCGGTGCAGATCGACGGCGCGCAGGTGACCGAGCCTGTGCTGCTGGACGAGGTCCGGTTCGTGCTGGGTGGGGGCAGCCTCGCCAACGATGCGGCCCTCCAGGATGGACCGGACGGCTGGAGCGTGATCGGGGACCCCACCGAGGCCGCCTTCCTGGTCGCGGAGGCGAAGATCGACGGGCTCACCGACGTCCGGGAGTCCCGCTTCGAACGGGTCGGGGAGATCCCCTTCTCCTCGGAACGCAAGCTGATGACCACGCTGGAAGCCGACGTTGAGCGTGAGGGCCGCATCGCGGTGGTGACCAAGGGAGCCCCGGACGTGCTGCTGGCGCGATGTACCCGAGAGCGGGCCGCTGGGCACGTGC
Organism: Nitriliruptoraceae bacterium; assembly: GCA_041688045.1. Taxonomy (GTDB): domain Bacteria; phylum Actinomycetota; class Nitriliruptoria; order Nitriliruptorales; family Nitriliruptoraceae; genus CSSed11-175R1. The sequence goes on along the minus strand of JBDNIX010000138.1, from coordinate 8,496 downwards.
GCGAACTCACCGACGCCCGTCGGGCAACGATCCTCGCGGACGTCGAGCGCATGGCGGATCTCGCACTGCGCACGCTCGGAGTGGCGTACCGGCCGCTGGAGGTCACCGAACCACCGCCCGACAGCACCGTCGAGCAGGAACTCGTCTACCTCGGCACGGTTGGCATCATCGACCCGCCACGCGATGAGGCCGCCACCGCGATCGAGCAGGCACACGCCGCCGGTGTCCGCATCATCATGATCACCGGCGATCACCCGCGGACCGCCTGGCGGATCGCGGCCGACCTCGGTATCGCCCCTGCGGACGGGCCGGTGCTCGCCGGCCCCGAGATAGAAGCGATGCCGGAGGACGAGCTTCTGGCCGCGGCACGGGTGACCTCCGTCTATGCGCGGGTCGCGCCGGAGCACAAGCTGCGGATCGTCGACGCCCTGCAGGCCGACGGGCAGATCGTGGCCATGACCGGTGACGGGGTGAACGATGCCCCCGCACTCAGGTCGGCCGACATCGGTGTTGCGATGGGGGTCACGGGCACGGACGTGACCAAGGAAGCGGCCGACATGATCCTGGCCGACGACAACTTCGCCACGATCATCGCCGCGATCGGCGAGGGGCGTGCGATCTTCGCCAATATCCGTCGGTTCCTGCGCTTCCTGCTGTCTTCGAACATCGGCGAGGTGCTCACCATGTTCTTCGGCGTGATGCTGGCGGGCGTGATAGGGCTCGATACCGGTGGCGAGGCCATCGTGATCCCGCTGCTCGCGGTCCACATCCTGTGGATCAACCTGCTGACCGACACGGCGCCGGCGTTGGCGATGGGCCTCGATCCACCGCCCGACGACGTGATGCAGCGCTCGCCACGTGGTCTCGAGGACCGCGTGATCGACGCCGAGATGTGGATAGGGATCGCGTGGGTCGGCACCGTCATGGCGGTGGTCAGCCTCGCGGCCCTCGATCTGGGGATGGCCGGAGGGCTGTTCGCCAGCGACGGCGATGCCGTCGACGGCCGTACGATGGCGTTCACCACGCTGGTGCTCGCGCAGCTGTTCAACGCGTTCAACGCCCGCTCGGACCGGGTGAGCGCCTTCCACCACCTGTTCACGAACGCCTGGCTGTGGGGTGCGGTGGCCCTCTCGCTCGGGTTGCAGATCCTGGTGGTTCAGATCCCTCTGTTCAACGCGGCGTTCGGCACGCGTCCGCTGTCGCCGGGTGCGTGGGCGACCTGCGTTGGGCTGGCCAGCATGGTGCTGTGGGCCGACGAGGCCAAGAAGCTCGTAGGGCGGCGGATGCGACCGGAGACGTCGAGCCCTGCGACCGTGGTCGGTTGACAGTAGCGTCTGGGCCGGGCGTTGGTTCCTGCGTGAGCCCGGCCATTCGAGCGAGGCCACGATCAGCGTTCAGGTCGCCTTCCCAGTGGCCAGGCACGGCCCGACCCTTCCCACCGGGGGACGTCGGAGATGTGGACCATCCCGACCAGGTTCCCAGAGCCGGAGGCGCCACGCCGACCTCAACCACCGCCCCTTCGATCGCCGCATCGCCACGCTGGCGCCGACCAGCGGTCCTGTCACCGATCGGCCACCGGACCACGGTTGGGTCCGAGGTCAGGGGACGATCAGCATCGCGACGCCGAGGTAGATGAGGATCGACAGCAGGTCCTGGACGACCGTGACGAGCGGGCCGCTGCCGAACGTCGGGTCGATCGAGAGGCGATCGAAGATCGCCGGGCAGCACCATGGCGACCGCGTTCGCGGTCGCGCAGGCCGTTGTCAGCGCGATGGCCACGGCGGTGACCACGGCAACGTCACCCCAGATCAGCAGTCCGATCGGGACGAACAGGCCCCGAGGATGGCCCCAGCGAGGATGCCGGTCACCAGTTCCCGGATCGCGACCTCGCGGATCCCCACGCCGATCGAGAGGCCACGGATGACCAGCGCTTCGGTCTGGGTTCCGACCGCATCTGCGAGGTAGACAACGCCAGGGACGAACAGGGTCAGGTTGGAGCGCAGCCGCTCCTCGAACGCGCCCATCAGCCCTGCCGCGGCCAGCGCACCTACCAACCCGACCAGCAGCCACGGCAGCCAGTGCACGAGCCGGCGTCCGACCGATTCACGGCTGGCGTGTTCCGCGGAGCTGGTCGAGGCGAGGAACCCGCCGAGCCGTGCGAAATCCTCGTCGTGCTCGCGCAACAGCACACCCATGAGGCGATCTGGCGGTACGACGCCGGCGAGTCGGCCATCGTCGTCGACCAGGATGAGGCTGCTCTCGCCCTGCATGACCGCGTGCCAGACCGCGACCTCCTCGTCGGCGCTGGCCGTCAGCGCGGGCGGGTCGGCGTCCATCAGCTCGGCGATGGTCACGTGGTCGTCCGCGGCGACCAGCGATTCGATCCTGACCACCCCCACTACGCGGCGGTCCGCGTCGCAGACCGGCAGGTCCCGGACGCTGTCGAACCGGTGGCCGATGAGGCGGAGTCGAACCCCGGCCGCATGTTCCTCCAGCCGCAGCACGGGCACCAGATCGGACGCGAGCGCTGCCGCCGCCGCACGTGGGACGGCCGCGTTCGTGGCTGTGGTCATCAGCGTCTCCGGGTCGCGGGGTAGGGTGATCGGCTGGCGACCGCCGTCGGGATCGCGAGCACCCGCGATGGTGGTGCGCCACAGCCGGGGAACAGTGTGCTGTGGCTGCCGCGCGGCCCTGGCATCATCCTCCCGATGGGCTCAACCCGTCGGCGCCGACAGCCTGGTCGCCCACGCCGTCGCGGTCGACCTCGACCAGATGATCGGCGACACCGTCGCCGCCATGCGGAACCGAGACCCTGACACGTGACCTGTGTGTCTCAGCCTGAACCCAGGCTGCCCCATCGCCCGGGGGTCACTCCCCGAAATTCAACGACGACCGGGAGATCGGCTGCTCGGGTCGTGCGCGGCTGGCAGAGGTGTGCTGTGCAGCGTGATGACGGCATCGGCCCCGCCGTCCGTGGGGCTGTGCAGTTCGACTTGTGCGCCTGAGAGGTGGGCGAGTTGTCGAGCGATCGCGAGACCGAGCCCGGAACCGGTGCCCGGGGCGGCATTGGGTGCCCGCCAGAATCGGTCGAACGCGCGGAGGCGGCCCTGGTCATCGAGGCCGCGCCCGTGGTCGGAGATGTGGATCTCTGCCCGTTCGCCACGGTCCATGATCCGGATGCAGACGGTCCCGCCCACCGGTGACGCCGTGATCGCGTTGTCGAGCAGGTTGTCGACGATCTGTTCGAGGTGTCCTTGAACGATGCGAACCGTCAGTGGGCCTTTGGCATCGAGGACGAGTTCGACGCCTTGCTCGGTGGCAAGGGCCCGCCAGGCGGCGAGGCGGCCGGCCAGCACCGACGTCGCATCCTGCATGATTGGTTGTGGCGCGTCGGTGTCCGCGCGGGCGAGCGCGAGCAGGTCGTTGACGAGCCGGGAGAGCCGGAGGGTCTCGCCGATCGCGCGGTGGATCCCCTCACGCAGCTCCCGGTCCGCGTCCAGTTCGAGTTCCTCGAGTTCGAGGCGCAGAGAGGTCAGCGGACTGCGGAGTTGGTGCGATGCGTCGCTGACGAATGCCTGTTGTGACCGGATCAGTCTGGCGAGCCGGTCTGCCATGGCGTTGAAGGCCTGGGCGAGTTCTCGCGCCTCGGGTGGCCCGTTGTCGGCGGGTGCGCGGACATCCAGATCCCCGGTCGCGAAGTGGCCGACGGCCAGCTCGACCTGGCGGGTGGGGCGGATCACCCACCGTGCGATCCCCGTGCCCACAAGTGCTGTGCTCGCGATCACGACGATCGCGATGCCGGCGAGTACGAGCCAGTTGCGAAGGATGCGGGCATCGAGCGCGCTGGTGGGGTAAGTGATCCGTACGGCACCGTGGACCGTCCCGCCGGACGCGACCGGAACGGCGACATACAGCAGGCCGTGGCCGAGGGTTTCGGACGGCCTCGTGCCGGTGCTTCGCTCGCCGGCGAGGGCGTCGATGATCTCGGGCCGGGTGCTGTAGTCACGATCGAGGGCGTCCGGATCGCCGGGCGCGTCGGAGTCGTGCACCGTCCTACCTGCACGGTCGACAATCAGGACCCGGCTGCCGCTGTGCTGGGGGTATTCGCCGAGTTGTGGGTCCACCTCGGGCGCATCGAACTGCAGCTGGTCTTCGACCAGGCTCCCAACGACCTGCGCGTCGCGCTCGACGGATGTCGTGAGCCGATCGCGCTCTGCCTGCGCGAAGCTGATCCCGAGCGGGATCTCGAGCACGATGAGGACGAAGACGGCGACGGAGAGGTAGCTCAGCAGCAGACGGCGGGTCACCCCGGTGCTCCGAGACGGAAGCCGACGCCGCGTACGGTCTCGATCCAGGCGGGGTCATCGAGTTTGCGGCGCAGCGCCGCAACGTGGACATCGAGGGTACGGGTGGATCCGTACCAGTTGGTGTCCCAGACATCGTCGATGATCGTCTCGCGCCGGAACACGGCACCGGGATCCTCGGCGAGCAGGGCGAGGACGTCGAATTCCTTCGGGGTGAGCGGAATCTCGCGCCCGGAGAGTTGCACCCGTCTGGCCCGTCGATCCACGGCCAGTGAGCCGACCACCGACACGGTCCGGGCCGGGTTCCCCTCGGCATCATGTGCTGCCGTCGTCGAGGTGGCATCCATGTCGCCGTCGGGTCGGGATCGGCGAAGCACGGCATGGATCCGGGCGACGAGCTCGCGCATTCCGAACGGTTTCACGACGTAGTCGTCCGCTCCAAGTTCGAGGCCGACAACCCGGTCCACCTCGTCGTCGCGGGCACTCACGACGATGATCGGGACGTTCGATCGTGCCCGCAGGCGTCGGCAGACGTCCGTGCCATCGAGGTCGGGGAGACCGAGGTCGAGCAGCACCAGGTCGGGGAGGTCCGCAGCCAGCGCTGCCGCTGCGGTCGCGGCGTGTTCCGCCTCATATCCAGCGCGAACCAGCCCACGGATGATCGGACCGGCGATCGCCGGGTCGTCCTCCACCACGAGTATGCGCACGCGCTGACCACTTCCGGTCGTCGGTTCCTCGTGAACGGTACGCCGCTCGCGGGTGGGGCGGGCAGACCCGATCGGTGTCTTCGCGCAATCTGAACACGTTCTTGTCGGTTTCCGCACGTCGTGCTCACCGGCCGATGCATGGCCCGCTCGTACGGTCAGAACACGCCCCGCACCTCCGGGTCGATCGCCACGACGGACAGGAACACCCATGGAACGCAAGACCGCACTGGCCGCCGCCGCGGCCGTCGTACTGACCGTCTCCGCCGGGACGGCAGCGGTTGCCGCGAACCTCGGGCTGCTGTCTTCGACCGCCGACGACACGGTCGGTCAACTGCAGCCCGCTCGTGACGGGGAGCCGCCGACCGAGACGATCGTCATCGAGGAGATCGTCCCCGGCCCGGCGTCTGCTAACGACCACGACGGCTACGAGGACGACGACCGGTACGAGCACGACGATGACGAGGACGACGACCGGTACGAGCACGACGATGACGATGACGATGAGCACGACGAGGACGACGGACACGACGATGACGACTAGGCGCCGACACCACCCGGCTCAGGCCAGCCGTGTCCTGGCCGTAGGCATCGCGACGGCTTCGATGCTCGGGCTGGGCGCGTCCATGGCGATCGCTCCACCCCCCGTTTCGACCTCCACGGTAGCGACGACGGTCCCAGCAACACGGACGGTGATCATCCGACGTGTGGTTCAGAACCCCCGGACGGGGTCCACGATCCGCGCGGCCACTCCGAGCCCGGCGGGGACCGTCCAGCAACCCAGGAGCAAGACCCGTGGCAGCTGACGCACTCTGGTTCGATGCCCCGCTTCCCGTTGGCGTCCATCAGGCCTCCGGTCATGTGATGGGCAGCGATCTTCATGTGCTGACCGTGGGTGGCCCATCGGATCTGCCCGTCCGGGCCCATGCGCGGCTCGAGCAGCTCGAGGCACGCTGGTCCCGGTTCCAACCGGCCAGCGAACTCGCCGGCGTGTCCGCGAGCGCGGGGCGCCGGGTGACGGTTTCGGCGGACACCTGGCAGCTCATCGCCCTGATGGTCACGGCCTGGCAGCGGACCGGTGGACGTTGTGACGCCTCGGTCCTCCCCGCGATCGTCGCGGCGGGCTACGACCAGGACCTTGGGGCGCTTCCCCGTGACCGACCGGCTGCGAGCATCCTCACCGAACCGGTGAGGCCAACTCCCGGCCTCGGCGACGTGGAGCTCGACGGCGACAGCCTGTCCGTCAGGCTCCCGCGAGGGGTCCAACTCGACCCGGGTGCGATCGGCAAGGGGTTCGCGGCGGATCTGGTCGCCGCAGAACTGATCGGCGCCGGTGCGCACGGTGCGCTGGTCAACGTCGGCGGCGACCTCGTTGTCGCCGGCGAGCCCGTCGATGGTGGTGCGTGGAGCGTAGAACTGCAGCTCGCCGAGGGACCGCCCGTCCGCTGGACGCTGAGCGACGGGGCTGTCGCGACCTCATCGAGCCGCCGGCGCCGCTGGCGTGTCGACGGTGAGCTTCGGCACCACCTCATCGACCCCGCGACCTCCGCCCCGATAAGCGACCCACCGGCCACGGTCAGCACCGTGACCGGTGCAGGCTGGTGGGCGGAGGCCGCCGCGACGGCGATCGCGGTCGGGGGGACAGCGTGGGCGCGGACGTGGGCTCCAGCGAACGGGGTCACCGGCCTGGTCGAGGACGCCGACGGTGGTCGGCACCTCCTCCCCGGCGCAGAAGGGTTCCTGTCGTGAACACCCACGTGTGGTGGTACCTGGCCCGCTCGAGCGGCATCGTCGCCTGGGGCCTGCTCGCAGCGTCAGTCTTGCTCGGGCTCGTGCTCTAGACCCGTGCGCTCGGCCGCCGACCCGCGCCGGCCTGGACCGCGGATCTGCACCGTGGCGTCGGCGGCATGGCCGTCACCTTCACCGCCTTGCACCTGCTCGGGATCTTCGCAGACAGCGCGGTCGAGTTCAGCGTCGGTGCGCTGTTCATTCCATTCGTGAGCGAGTGGCGTCCCGGTGCGGTCGCGTGGGGCATCGTCGCGTTCTACCTGCTCGTCGCGGTCGAGCTCACCTCGTTGTTGCGCCGACGGATCTCGACCCGAGCCTGGCGATGGGTCCACCTGTCCAGCTTCGCCCTCTATGTCACCGCGACCGCTCATCTGCTGACGGCCGGGACCGACGCGGCCTCACCGTGGCTGCTGGGGCCGGTCTGGGCCACGATGGTCGCCATCGGTGCGCTGACGCTGGTCCGCGTACTCGTTCCTCGGGGTCGGAGCCGCCGCCCTGTCCTCCGTCATGTCAGCTGACGGATGCGTTGAACAGGGCGCCGATACCGAACGTGACCGCCATGGCGAGTGACCCGCCGGTGACCAGTCGGATGATTGCTGCTCCGACGGGAGATCCTCCGAGCCGTGCGCTCAAGGCCCCGGTCGCGGTCAGTGCGAGCACGACGGCGGTGAAGGTGACCGCGATGCGTGCCGATGCGGGGGTGAGCAGGATGGCGAGCAGCGGCAGGACCGCACCGAGCGTGAACGCGACCGCCGAGGCGCCAGCTGCCGCCCACGGGTTGACGATGTCGTCCTGATCGATGCCGAGCTCGATGTCGAGATGGGAGGCGAGTGCGTCGTGGTCGGTGAGCTCCACGGCGGCCGCCTCGGCCAGCTCCGGGCTGAGGCCCTTGGCCTGCAGCAGGTGGGCGAGTTCGGCGAGTTCCTCGTCGGGCATCCGGCTCAGCTCGTCGGTCTCCTTGGCGATCAGGGCCCGTTCGGTATCCCGCTGCGTACTGACGGAGACGTACTCGCCCAGCGCCATCGAGACGGCGCCGGCCAGCAGCCCTGCCGTACCGGCGGTCGCGATCGCCCCGATGTCGGTCGTCGCAGCTGCGACACCCACGACCAGCGCGGCGGTCGACACGATGCCGTCGTTCGCGCCCAGCACGCCGGCACGAAGCCAGTTCAGCCGTGCAGCCGTCGACCCGCCGTGCGGCTCGCCTGCATGCCACCCGGCCGGGCGAACGTCTGCTCCATCCGGCATCAGAGCTCTCCTCGACGGCGAGCAGGAAGGTGCGGGTGGGTGGTGGCATTCATGGTTGGGTTCCTCGGTGGGGTGGGTCTGCAGGCTGGCGGCGGAGGTCAGATCTCGATGATGGTCCCGACCTCGACGATGCGGTCGCGGGGGAGGCGGAAGTAGCGGACGACGCTGGAGACGTTTCGGTGCAGCAGCGCGAAGAGCTGTTCGCGCCACAGTGCCATGCCGGGAATGTCGATGCCAGCCCCATTACCGTTCATTTAGGGTGGTGCGAGGGCTTCGATGGCCGGCATGGGGGCGAGGTCCTGGTTGTCGGCGGTGGTCGACAGCAGTGCCCGGATGGCGTAGTGGGTGCACAGGTGGCCGTAGATCTCCTGGAGGACCCCGTCGGAGGGCTTGGAGCGCAGCACCACCTTCGGGCCGCGCTGGTGGGGCTTGAGCTCATCGAGTGCGGTCTCGAT
>JBDNIX010000137.1:0-14575 GCA_041688045.1 Nitriliruptoraceae bacterium | reverse complement strand
TTCTTGACCGGGCAGACGGTCGTCGACGGCCGCGTTGCTGGCGACCTGTCGCTCATGCGCCGCGCTCACGGTCGACTGTCTCACGAGCAGTGCCCGGGGCCAAGACGAGGAGGTCCATGCCGCGGTGTTCATCACGCGATCATTGGAGTGATGTGCTCGAGCGGCTCGGCTCGGTGTGACGGGGTGGCACGGCGACGAGGTCGAGTATCTCGATCTCGAGGATCTTCTTGGCCTGGCTCGAGCGTTGCACGCCGGACCGGTTCGCGGCCTCGGCCTGCTCGATGCCGCCTGTGCCCGGACGCGCTCGACCGCATTCGGGACCGATGCGTACCCGACCTTGAAGGTCAAGGCTGCGGCGCTGTGGCACTCGCTGGCACGCAACCATGTGCTGGTCGACGGCAACAAGCGCCTGGCGTGGCTCGGGACGCTGTCACGGAGTGTCTTGTCGGCCCGCTTCACTGGCTCTTCGAGTACGTCAGCTCTACCCAGGTCATGGCTCTCCGAGAGTCTCCCGGCTCGTCACCGTAGTGCCGAGATGGTCGACGCTGGCTAGAGGGGGCATCCTGTGGAAGCCGCCGGCAGATGTCGGCATACGGATTCCGCTCTGGGTCGAGGGAGCTGCTCCAAGTCATACCCAAACGTGCCAACCGTCCATTGCCTCAACGACGCTCTATTCGCTCACTTCGCGTGGGAACGCCTGATGCCCGGGGGCACCTGACACCTTGTCGGGTGCTACGTCGGTAACGGTCCCGGGTCGATGGTCACGTGCACGATCGTGGCGGCGCGCTGCGGGGGATCGGTCTCTTCGCGTTCCGGAAGTTCGGTCACGCGGAGCAATACGCGGGCACGTGGATGGAGGGTTCGTCGACGAAGCCCGAGCGCCGAGGGGCATCGGCGCGACCTGGAGCACTCCGTCCTGGCACTCCTCGGTACACGCTAGCTCGTGCAGGGATCTCAGGCGACGTCCCGACCTGCCCGAGCAGGTCCGGGATCCCGACGCCATCAGCGGCAACACCGCCCTCGCCCGAGCAGCATGAACCCGCACAACCCGCGTCAACCAAAGCCGGGGTAGACCCGGTGCTCCCACCCGAAACCCGCCAGCCACCCGCGAGTGGGTCATTGTCGCGCTCCAGGACCGGTTAGGACGCACGCCCTGGCCGCCCGAGGACTACCTGGAGGTGCGACGCAGAGATGCTCAGCTCGACTGCCGCGACACCGACGGTCGCCGCTCACTCATCGAGGTGACGGTGAGCTCGTAGCGGAGGGGCAGGATCGCTCGTCCCCCCGGCGGCCGCTGAACTCGCGAGTGTTGCTCGACTTCGCCGTGATCTCGATCGTTGTCACGAGCACGGTCGGCGGAGTAGTCCGTTGGTGTTCTCGTTGGTGCCGCGCTGCCGCGGGCTCTTCGGATCACTGAAACCGTCGCTGGAGTCGGCTTGCTCAGGTGGCGGTGTCGAGCTGCAGGCCGACGCGGTGGAGCAGTTGGGCGTTGAGTGCGACGATGATGGTCGACAGGCTCATGAGTGCGGCGCCGAGTGCCATGGGCAGGACGAATACCGATGGGGCGAGCACACCGGCGATGACCGCGACATAGAACAGCAACGAGCGGCACGGTCGGCCAGTACCTGGGTCCGCGAACGTGATGACTGCGCGTCGGCAACCATCGGCTCGATCCCGGCGAGCGTGGTGTCGTCACCGGTCGCGGTCACCTCGACACGCAGGCTCGCGTCAGCGACCACGGTTGCCGCAACAATCCGGTCCCCTCACCGCGCGAGAAGGGGTTGGACTCACCGGTGGAGCGCTCGCCATCGACGCGACGTAAGCCACGATGATCGCCATCGCGATCATCATCCCCGGCGAACGGTCACGGGCCTCCTGCCATTCGCCGGTCAGGAAGGGCCGACCGCCGTAGAGGAAGATCGCCGTTCCCGGGACCGGCGCCAACCAGGTGCTGCCCGGGAACGTCGGGGCGATGTAGCCGAACCACTCCTGAATCTTCGGGGCCCACACCACCACCGGGATGGTCAGCGCCAACGACAGCCAGAACCGATCCCGAAACATCGCCGCATGATCGCCATGACCAGCGTGATCGTGCTGCACGTCGCCATGCTCGCTGTCGGCCTCGTGATCGGACGATCCCGTCGCGTCCCCCCAGGCGTGGATTCGGCGATGACTTCCCCTCGCGGCTGCAGTGGAGCGGGCTGTTCGCACCGCCCACACGACGGGAGGATGGCCCACCCCTCGATAGTAGATTTCGAGGAGTAACTCTCAGGTGTCGAGCCGCTTGAGCTGGCGCTCGCGGGCCCGACCACGACGGGTCTCTGGGGCTCGACCGGCGGCAGCGCATCAGGTACCGCACAACGCGTCGGGCGTTGGGGTGGCGCCCGCCGCGGGGGGACGGCGAGCACCACCCCAGGGCCGCGGGGGCCCGTGGGCAGGTTCGGTCAGGTCTCGTCGGCGACCGTCAACGTCGCCTCCATCCCGGCACTTCGGTGGCCCGGGATGCTGCAGTACATCTGGTAGGTGCCGGGTTCGTCCACCGTGAAGGTGGCGGTGACGGTTTCGCCGGCGTCAGCGTGGGCGATGTGCAGGTCATCCTCGGCCATGGTCTGGTCATCGTCGGTCGCGTGCCCTTCGTCGTCCCCGGCCATCGCATCCATGCCGACGCCTTCGATGACCAGGTCGTGTTCGACGCTTGGTTCTGCGGTGAACTCGACGGTGGCCTCCTGTCCGGCGGGGATGGTGAAGGCCTCGGGCTCGAACGCGAGTCCGTCCGTTCCGGTGATGGACAGGTCGGTAGTCGCGGCCGGAGTGTCATCTCCACCGCATCCGGCGAGGATGACCGCGGCCGCGGCGACGCTTACAAGGATCCGCTTCACGATGGCTTTCCTGGTCCCGCTGACATGGACTTGTCTACTACGTAATGGTAGTGGAAAATGGTCTGGGCTTCATCTGCCACTCGGGGACCAGTGCCACGCTTCGGACGGCAGGTTGCGGAAGCCGAAACGGGCCGCGTTGGCGCGCGGCAAGTCGACGGTGGTGGTCTCGGTCCATCCTGCGCTGGAACGCGCGTTGTAGATGGTCTGGCCCTGCTCGGTGAAGTCGAAGGCGAGTCCCTCCTCATCTCGAACTGCCGGGTCGGACGGTCGTGGTCCGGCACGACGCCGCCGGGCGTCGTCGACGTCCGGGCAGCCGTTGACGATGCGCAGAAGTGTGGTGACCTGCTGTGGAAGATCCTTTGCGTCAACAAACCCGGCCGGGGCATTCGTCGCGACGCGACCTGGACAGTTGGGGCGGACCATGGTCGTGGTGGCCGGCCTCGTCCCGTCGGAGGAGTTGGTTCCGGCCCGGATCCCTGATCCCGGTCAGCTCGAGAGTTCGTCCCGCCGGCGACGGTACTCGTCCTCGTCGATCTCCCCGCGGGCGAAGCGTTCGTCGAGGATGCTGCGCGCATCGCTGGAGCCGCCCTGCCCCCGTGTGCCGTTCCTGGCGGAGAGCTGGGTGACGACCCAGATCACGCCGCCGATCACCACAGCCCAGACAACCAGCATCCAGATCCAGCCGTACCCGGAACCCCACCACCACATCATCGTCGGTCCTTTCGTGTCGTCGTTCGGTGCTTTCGGCTCTGGTCTCACGGTGAGGCGGCGATCACCAGTTCGCCGCGCATGCCCGCGGCCGCATGGCCGGGGACGGTGCAGATGAAATCGTAGGTGCCCGCCTCGGGCACTCGCAGAGCGGTCGAGACCGTCTCGCCCGGTTGTGCTTCCAGGCGGAGGTCAAGCTCGGGGATCGACAGGTCATGGAAGGCCTGGCCGGTGTTGTCGAGCACGAGGTTGGTGGTGTGGTCCGCCTCGATCTCGATGCGGTCGGGTTCGAACCACAGGTCCCCAGCTTCGACGATCCGCTCTGGTGCGCCGGACACGGGTGGGTCGGTGGGGGCAGCGGCGGTCTGGTTCCACCCCATGTGTCCTGCCATGGACGGGCCGTGCCAGTCCCACCAGCCGTCGCCCGGGCTGGCCTGCCCGGTGAGGGACCCGGCGAGCAGCAGGAGGACGAGGCCCGTCGCTCCCAGCGTCCAGAGAAGCCCTCGTGGGGTTTGGCGCGGCCGTCCCTCGGTGAGGACCTGGGTCCGCTGCTGGTACTCGTCGCGGGTGATCTCGCCGCGGGCCAGCCTCGTGTCGAGCCGTAGGCGGGCGGGGGTGTGCCCATCCTGACGGGCCGAGCGAGTGGCAAGACCCACGGCGGCCACCACGATGAGCAAGATTGCGACGGGCAGGATGAGCATCATCTCCGTCCTTTCCGATCATGTCGCGGTCTATCGTGCGGAGCTCGCTGGTGACCGCGCGGTCAGCGGCCGGCCGCCGCCATGGTGCGGTGCATCGGGCCTGGGTTCATCCCCGAGCGCGTCATCTGGCCGTGCATCTGCCCGAGGTCGATGCCTGCGTCGATCATCGAGCGGTGCATTTCGCCGACGGATGCTCCGCCGGCCATCAGGTCATGCATCTCGGTGATCGCGTCGCCGTCGAGTCCTTCCATGTGTGCGGACATGCCGCTCATCGTGGCCGTGGCCGACGGGTTGGGGACCGCGGCGAACGCGGCGGCTCCGGCGAGCGCGGTTGCGAGGGCTGCGCCGGTGACCACGGTGACGGTCCGGTTCCTGATCGACATCTGGGTTCCTTCGTGGGGTTGGCGGTACGGACCCCAAGGTCGCCGACGCAGGTCCGGGAGGCGTCCAGGCGCCATCAAGGCTGCGTCAAGTTGTGGGCTTCCACGCAGATCCTGGTCCAGCAGGGCGCTGACCAACGGGGGCGGGATCGCCGCCGGCCGAGCGGATACCTGAAGCCCGGGTGGCTCGGAGGTCGCGTTCAGGTCGCCAGCAGGGCGAGAGCGAAGGCGCTGAGGAACAGTTCGGCGAGCAGTCCGATACCGATGACGGCGAGACCGGCCGCGATGGTGGCGCCGCTCGACCAGCGGCTGAGAACCCCGACGCGATGTTCGCCGACGGTGAAGTACATCGGCGCGAGGAATCGGGCGTAGTAGAACAGGGAGATCACGGTGTTCACCACGGCGAGCACCGACAGCCAGGTGTAGCCGGCTTCGATCGCCACGCCGAACAGCAGCAGCTTGGCGGGGAAGCCCGCCAGTGGCGGGATCCCGATGAACGACAGGAACGCGACCGCCAGCGTGGCGGCCAGCAGTGGCCGTCGACGTGCGAGACCGTCGTAGTCTTCCCGTGCGGTGCGACCCCGCAGGGCGACCACGACCCCGAACGCGGCCAGGTTGCCGGCCACGTAGGCGACGAGGAAGAACAGCAGCGACGGGACGGCCAGCTCGCTGCGGTCGAGTGCGACGATGGCCATCAGCCCGTAGCCGGTCTGGGACACCGCTGACCATCCCAACAGCCGCCGCAGGTCGTCCTGCCAGATGGCGGCGAGGTTGCCCAGGGTCATGGTCACGGCGGCGAGCAGTGCGATCAGCGGCCGCCACCCGATCGCGTCGGCCGGCAGCACCTCGACGAAGCGTGCGAGTGCGATCAGGCCGCCGACCTTGGGGACTGAGGTCACGAACGCGGCGACCGGCGCGGGAGCGCCTTGGGCGACATCGGGCACCCATGCGTGGACGGGCACGGCCCCGAGCTTGAACGCGAACGCGATCAAGACCAGAGCCGAACCGGCGACCAGAGCCGGGCTGGAGGGCCCCAACATCTGGGCGAGCTGGGGGTAGGTGGTGGCTCCGGCGAGTCCGAACAGGTAGGCAACCCCGATCAGCATGCTGGTGTTGGGCAGCGCGCCGAGCAGGAAGTACTTGATGCCCGCCTCCGAGGCCGGCCGCGACTGGCGGTGGTAGGCCGCGAGGACGTAGCCGGTGACCGACGACAGCAGCAGCGAGACCACGAGCTGGATGAGGTCGTTCGACCCCGCGAGCAGGATCGCTCCCAGCGCCGAGAACAGCAGCAGGGTGTAGTACTCGCCATGCCTCGGGTCGGTACGGAACCACGGGGCGGACAGGGCGATGACCACCAGCGTCGCCGCCAACACCAACAGCGCCGCCCAATCCGTCAGGTGGTCGATGGCGTAGCTGTCGGTGAAGGTCAGCCGCTGGTCGTCGCCGAGCAGCCGCCTGAGGGCGAACGCCGCGGATGCCACCACGACGGTCGCGGCGATGACGGCAGCGCCGGACTGCCACCGGCGGGGTGCGAACAGGGCGTACAGCAGCACCACGACGCCGCCGACGAGCAGCACGATCTCAGGGACGACGTCCCCCGCCATCGACGCCATGTCCATCTCCATCAGCGGCCCACGAACGGCCCGACCGTGGAGTCGATGACGTCGAGGAGCCAGGCCGGGGCCACCCCGATGATGATGGTCAGCGCCAGCAGTACGGCCAGTGCCCCGATCTCGACCGGCCCCAGGTCATGCCAGTTCTCCCACCGTTCAGGTAGCGGGCCGAGGAACAGCTTCTGCAGCATGCGCAGGAACAGCGCTGCGGTGAGCACGATCCCGACCAGTCCGAGACCGGCGAGCCACGGGAAGACCGC
Organism: Nitriliruptoraceae bacterium; assembly: GCA_041688045.1. Lineage (GTDB taxonomy): Bacteria > Actinomycetota > Nitriliruptoria > Nitriliruptorales > Nitriliruptoraceae > CSSed11-175R1. The sequence goes on along the minus strand of JBDNIX010000137.1, from coordinate 8,034 downwards.
CAGGGTGCCGGTGAAGATCTGGAACTCCGCGACGAATCCGGCCAACCCGGGCAGGCCGAGGCTCGCGAACGCGGCGATGGCGGTGAACACGGTCAGGACGGGCGCGCGCGACGCCAGCCCGCCGTAGGCATCCAGCTCGTAGGTCTGGCCTCGGGCGAGGATCGAGCCGCTGATCAGGAACAGCGCCCCGGTGATGAACCCGTGGGCCACCATCTCCACCGTGGCACCCGTGAGCGCCACCGCCTGGGCCGCCTCCTGGCCGCCGACCGCCGCGCCCGCCGCGGCCAGCCCGAGGATGACGTAGCCCATGTGGTTGATGGAGGTGTAGGCGATCAGCCGTTTCACGTCGGTCTGTGCCAGGGCGACCAGCGCCCCGTAGAGGATGGCGATCACGGCCAGCACCCCGAGCGGGAACGCGAAGCGGGCGAAGGTGTCTGGCTGCATCGCCATCGGGATCCGCAGGAACCCGTAGGTACCCATCTTCAGCAGCACACCGGCCAGGACCGCCGATGCCGGCCCGGGCGCGTCGACGTGGGCGGGAGGCAGCCAGGTGTGCACGGGCACGAGCGGGGTCTTGACCGCGAACCCGATGGCGAGCCCGACGAACACCAGGGTGGCGTACAACCCGCCGCCGGCCAACGGCTGCTGCTCGATGATCGTGGCCATGTCGAAGGTGCGCGGCTCGGTGGCCAGGAACAGTCCGATGATCCCCAGCAGCAGCGCCAACGATCCGGCCAGGGTGTAGATGAAGAACTTCAGGGCCGATCGTTGTGCGTCTCCGTGGCCCCACACCCCGATGAGGAAGTACATGCCGACCAGGCTGAGGTCCCAGAACACGAAGAACAGGAACAGATCCAACGCCAGGAAGACGCCGAGCGAGGCAGCCTCGAGGAACAGGAACAGTGCGAAGTACGCTCGCGCACGACCGCGCAGGTCGACCGGGTAGACGATCGCAACGGTGAACAGCAACGCCGACATGGTCGCCAGCGGTAGGGAGACGCCGTCGACGCCGACCGTGTAGCCGATCCCCAACGTCGGGATCCACGGGACCTGCTCGACCAGCTCGAACCCACCGGTGCCTTCGAACCGTGACCAGGCGATCGCCAGCAGCAGGAACGGGACTGCGGCCGCCACCGTCGCCCCGCTGCGCAGCATCAGCAGGGTCCTGGGACGGTCGGTGTCCAGTTTGGCGAAAGCCAGCACGATGCTGGCGGCGAGCGGGACGAAGATCGCGGCGGTCAGCACGTGCCGTACCTCGGTTCGTTGGAAGGGGAGGGTCCAGGGGTCATCGCAGCACCGCCAGGACCAGTGCGAGCAGCCCCGCACCGACGGTGACGTAGAGGTAGTAGTGGTGGCTCAGGCCGGTCTGGCTGCCCTGTGAGCGGCGACCGAGCTGACCGGTCCGGACCGCCAGCGTCTCGACCGTCCGGTCGACAGCGCGGTCATCGAGGTGGCGTGAGACCACGGCGAGCAGGTCGGTGCCCGCCGCGGTCCCTGCGACGGCGGCGTCGACCGCCTGTTCCACCCGTCGACGCAGCAAGGACGCGAGACGGATGGCACCGCCAGCGATCCCGTCCACGGCTGTCGCGAACGTCAGCTCGGCCAGACGCGCCAACGTCCGAGAGAGCGCCGCAGCGATCGCGGCTGCTGCCCGCACGCCGGCGTCGATCACGCGGTCGTCGACGGCCGCGAGCCCCCGCGAGGTGCGGAGCACCGGTCCGGTCACGAGCGTGCCGGCAGCGACAGGCAACCCGAACCAGCCGCCCTCGGACCGGCGCGTGAGCTCCGCCCCGACGGGCGAGACCAGCCGGCCTCGGCGATGGAGCCAGACCACACTTCCGACGGCTGTCGCGATGGCCGTCATGGCTGCGACGAAGCCGCCCAGGGTGCCGTGGGCGAGGGAACCGCCGGTCAACGATTCGACCAGCTCGGCGCCTCCCGGCACCCACAGCAGGCCAAGGAGCAGCGAACCGCCAGCTAGCGTGCCGAGCGCGACCATCTCCACGCGTCCCGGACGGACAACTGGCTGCTGCGGCCCAGGATACGAACGCTCGGGGCCGAAGGCCAGCAGCCACAGCCGCGATGCGTACGCCGCGGTGACGAACGCGATCAGAACCGTCGTCGCTCCGAGCCACCTCGTGCTGGCGAACGCTCCGGCCACGATCTGTTCCTTCGACCACGCGCCTCCAAGCGGTGGCACCGCGGCCAGGGCGAGCACACCGACGCCGGCCAGACCGGCCGCCCACGTCAGCCGTCGTCCGAGCCCCATCCGGTCGAGCCGGGCGGTTCCGGTCGCGTGGATCGCGACGCCCGCGGAGAGGAACAGCAACGCCTTGAACAGGGCATGTGCGACCAGTTGCGCCCCCGCGGCCGCGACGGAGCCGGCCCCGACCGCGAGGAACATCAGCCCGTACTGGGCGGAGGTGGAGCCGGCCAGAGCCCGCTTGATGTGTCGTTCGGTGAACGCCACCACCCCGCCCGCCAGCGCGGTCGCGAGCCCAACCGCTGCCACCGTGGGCGCGAACCAGTCGACGCTCGTCAGTGTGGGTGCCACTTGGATGAGCAGGTAGGCGCCCGCGCTGACCAGCGTTGCCGAGTGCAACAGCGCCGAGACCGGGGTCGGGCCGGCCATGGCGGAGAACAGCCACGGCGCGAACGGCAGCTGGGCGGACTTCGCTGCGGCGGCGACCAGCACCCCGGCGGCGACGCCGTGCAACCGGGCGCCGTCGAGCTCGGCGATGGCCGCCAGATCGAACGTGCCGGTCCCGGCGAACAGCAGTCCGGCGGCGAGGTAGAGGCCGAGGTCGCCGACGCGGGTGGTCACGAAGGCGTGCGCGGCGGCCTGGCTGTTGCCGCGGGCCTTCCAGTCGTGCCCGATCAGCGCCCAGGAGATGGCGCCGACCAGCTCCCAGGCCACCAACAGGGTGAGCAGATCGCGGGCGAGCACCAACAGCTGCATGGCGCCGACGAAGGCGACCAGCAGGGCCAGCAGGCGCGAACGGCCGCGGCGTTCGGTCGCTGCGGCGTAGGCCACCACCGGCAGCGCGACCACCGGGATCAGCACGACCATGACCCGGCTGAAGCCGTCCACAGCGAGCGTCAGCTCCAGCCCACCGCCCCACCGCCACGCCGCGGTTGGGGAGGTGACCGCCGCCCACAGCGCCGACACCAGCACCGCGATGAGTGAGCCCACACCGAGCAGGGCGACGCCACGGTCGCGGCGGCGGACCGCGAACATCAGAGTGGCCGCGACCACGGGCAGCAACGGCAGGGTCCAGGGCGTCACCGCTTGAGCCGCTTGAGCTTCTCGGTGATGTCGGCCTTCCGGATCCGGTAGACGTTGGTGATCAACGCGAACCCCATCGCCATCTCCACGGCCATGACGGTCATGAACACCACGGCCAGCATCGAACCTTGCGGGTTGCCACCGGCGCTTGCCGCCCACAGCCCGGCCAGCGCCAGGATCGCGGCGTTGACCATCAGCTCGAGCCCCATCATCAGCATCACGAACGACTGCTGGCTGAGCGCGCCGTACAGCCCGATGCCGAATAGTCCGCCAGCGACGATCAGCACGGCCTCGAGACTCACGAGCGGCCCCCCGCGGCGTCGGACACGGTCCCCGATCCCGGATCCTCAGCGGACGGTTCAGGATCGAGGTCCGGTTCGATGCTGCCCTCGTCCGCGCTGCCATAGCGGCCCTGACGGTTGGCCAGCACCACCGCCCCGATCATCGTGGAGAGCAGCGCGACCCCGGCGGTCTGGAACGCCAGCATCGACCCACCCAGCAACTCGAAGCCCAGCTGCTCGGTCGCGTCCACGCCGCTCGCGACGGGACGGTCGGGGAACGAGGTCAGCACCGCGACGATCGCGAGACCGAGGAACGCGGTCGTGCCCGCGACGATCGACGCACGGTGCTGGTGCACCATGAACATCGGGTTCAGGCCGGCGGGGTTCATCATGAACATCACCATGATGATGGCCATGATCAGCATCTCACCAGCCATCATGAGGATCAGCACGATCCCGATGAACTCAGCGCCAAGCATGATGACCATGGCGCCGACGCCGACGAACGACGCGAGCAGCCAGAACGCGGCCCGCACCATCGAGTCGGTGCGGAACACCAGCCAACCGGTGACGAGGCTGCCCGCGGCCAGCAGCCAGAACAGCACGTCGACGACCCATGAGGCACTCACAGCAACCACGCCCCCGCGACGAACACGTTGACCAACGCGAGTGGGATCAACACGACCCAACAGATGACCACGAACCGTTCGAGTCGCACGCGTGCGATCAGATGCCGGCTGGCAACCAGCGCGGCCAGCAGCACCAGCGTCTTGAGCGCCATCCACACCGGAGCAGGCAGCCACGGGCCCCACCAGCCACCCAGGAACGCAGCTGCGCCCATCGCCGCGACCGCGACCAACATGGCCGCCCGTGCGACCTGCCACAGCAGCGCGCCGACCCCGCTGGACTCGGCCGTGGTTCCACCAGCGAGGTCGGCCGCATCCGGAAGGTTCAGCGGCCCCCAGAACGACACGCCGACACCGACCACGAGGTAGAGCGGCAGCCCGAGCGGCTGGCGGACCACGTTCCAAAGCGGCTCCTGCGCGCGGACGATCTCGCCGATCTGCAGCGACTCCGCCGGCAACGTCGTGGCCAGCATGGCCAGCAGGAAGGGGATCTGGAACGCCAATGCCTGCGCGCCGTACCGGTACGCACCGTGGAGCGGCCACGGCGAGTTCGGCGACCAGCCGTGCAAAAACACCGCGATCATCACGAACGCGATCGCGGCCGAGAACACCACGAACCCGGTGGACGGATCGGCGACCGAGACCTGCGGGGTCAACGGCACCGTGGCCAGCGCCACGGCTGCCAGGCCGGCCAGCAGTGCCGGTGCCAGCGCCCACCCCTGCGCGTCCGGTCGTTCGGTGTCACCAGAGGCCGTGGTCGCCAGCAGCGCGGCCCGGCGGATCGGGCCGGTGAGCACCGACCCGACCTGCAGCGGGTGCCCGGCGACCAGGGCACGCAGCGTCGCGTCGAGAACCGCCACGATGTACACACCCACGGTCAGCAGCCCGCCGATCAGCGTGACGGCGACCATCGGATGCACGCCCTGGCCGGTCACAACGGGTCCGCAGCGACGTCTGCTGACCGCGAGGCAGCCTCACGCAGATCCAGATCGAGGCTGGCAAGCGCTGCGGTCGCATCGCCCCACTCGCGGCCGGTGACCAGCTCCGGTACCAGCTCCAACAGCCGAGCCGTCGGGGAGCCGTCTGCCGTGAGCCGGCCCCGCGGACCCTCGACGGCCCCGTTCCCGCCCGCCCGCAGGCCGTCGGCGCGTCCGGCGAGCTCCAGCGCCTGCACGGCCTCGTCGAAGCGTTGGGCGAGCCGGGCGGCAGCGTCGTTGCCCTGCTGGGTCAGGGCCGTGAACCCGAGGTGCCGGTAGGCGGGATCGTCGGTGCGGACATCCTCCGCCAGCCCGGCGGCCCGGGCGACCGGCCCGACGCCGAGGCCGTCGAGCGCGGCCGGCTCGATACGCCCCACACGGCGCAGCTGCACCGCCGTGCACCACCGTGCGGTGACCCACCGTCCCAGCCGGCGGACCGCAGCCGCCTCGCCAGGACCGGCGCGGCCAGCCAAGGCGATGGCACGCACCGCCAGCGCGTCGAGCCCCTGCAGGTGCAGCGTGCGCGCGCAGGCACGCAGCAACTCACGAGCCCGGGCCACCTCCAGCTCCGCGATCGGCACCGGGTCGGCCAGCGCCCGCACGAACGGGTCGTCGCGATCGGCCTGCGGGTCGGCCGCGAACGGGTTCGGTTGGAGCTCGAAGCGGTGGACCAGGTCGCCCTTGAAGGTGATGCGGGCGCTCAGCCCATCGGGGAACCCGGCGAACAGCGGCCCGACCGGGACCGGCAACGCGTCCAACGTCAACCCGTCGCGGTCGTCCTCCCGGGTCGCCATCGGCCGGCCGTAGGGCACGCCGCCCGTCATGCCGCTGCCACCTTGCCCGTAGGGGCCCTCGCCCCGCCACGGTGCCGGGTCCACATCGGCCAGGATCGGCGGCGTGGAGGTCTGGTCCCCGGTCCGCAGGGCCCGGTGCACCGCCACGAGCGCCTCGGCAGGCTGTGGACCCTCCGCGACCGCGACGGTGGGGAACCGCTCGGTCACCGCACGGTGGGAGGTCCGCCACGCCACCACCGCACGCGGCGCGGGCATGACGTCGTGGGCACGGATCGCTGCCTGCAGCAACGGCTCGGGCACGTCGCCGGCAAGTAGCAGCACGCTCGCCTGTCGCGGCGCGGCAACCAGCACGATCCGCGGGTCAAGCCACAGATCCTGAGCGGCCTCGCGCGCCCCGAAGCCGGCCACGACGAACGTCGGTACGGGTGCGGCTGCGGCCCACCGCGCCAGCGTCGCCCTCACGCCCATTCCATGCCCCGCTCCCGCCAGGCGTAGAGGATGCCGAGGAGCAGGATGGTGAGGAACATCCCCATCTCAACGAAGGCGACCATGCCCTCGCGGGCGAACACGACCGCCCACGGGTACATGTAGACCATCTCCATGTCGAAGGCCAGGAACAACAACGCCATCACGTAGTAGCGGGCGTGGTAGCGGCTCCAGGCGTGGTACTCCGGCTCCCCACCGCCGGTGAACGGCACCCGCTCGGGCGCGGTGAGCGGTGTGGCGCGCAGCTGGTGGTCCGCCCAGCGCATCGCCAGCATGGCGGCCACGGCCGCCACGAAGACGGTCAGAGCTGCCCCGAAGGTGGCGAGCACGGTCAGATGAAGTCCTCGGGCTCCTCGCGGAACGACTCGGCACAGTCTTGACTGCAGAAGTAGTAGGTCGTGCCCTCGTGCTCGACGGTGTCGACGGCATCCTTCGGCTCGATCTTCATATTGCAGACCGGATCGGTAACCATGGCGGCTCCTTCTGTTCGGAGGGATGAACGGTGACACAAGGACGCGGCCTGTAACAGGGGGTTTGCGCCCGGGAAGCTGGTCGCTTCATCACTACCCTACGGTAGTACGCTGACGGGAATCTCGACGTATCCTTCTGGTCAGTCGAGACTGACCGTGATGGCCCGCCGCCTGAAGCGCGACGATCCTACGGTCAGGTCGGGTGCGACCTCGGGAGTGGTTATGGCACGCAAGAAGCAGGTCAGGGGGGCGCAAGGACTCCTCGGCCACCTCGAGTACGAGGTGATGTCGACCCTATGGGCATCGGCACCCGCCAACGTCCCTGCCGTGCTCGCGCATATCAACGAGAACCGCGACGCCGGCCAGCGGCTGGCCTACACCACCGTCATGACCGTGTTGGCCCGTCTGCACGAGAAGGGCCTGCTCGACCGTGTCAAGCGTGGTCGCGGGTACGACTACACGCCGCTGTTCGACGAATCGGAGCTCGTGGAGCACCTCAGCCGTCAGGAGGTCGACGAGCTGCTGGACCGCTTCGGTGAGGTCGCCCTGACACAGTTCGCGGCCGCCATCGAACAGGCCGACCCCAAGCTCCTCCGCCGGCTCACGGCCATGGCGAGGTCCGACGATGCGTGATCGATGGGCGCTCGCCAGCTTCACGGCTGGGTTGGTATTCGTCTGCGTCGTCGGACTGTTCTCTGGCCACCACCTCGCCACGGTCGGGGCGCTGGTCGCCGTCGCGTTGGCCGGGACGCTCGCCGCGATCCTGCTCCGTGCCCGACGACACCGCCTGCTCGTCAAGGGCCTGCACGCGATCTCGCACCCGCACGAGCTGGCCGGGACCCCCGTGCGAACCGGCGATCTCGGTGATGCCGCATTCGTCGCTGGACTCAGCCGCCCGACCATCTACTGCGACCACCGGCTGCCCGAGCAGCTCACGCCCGGCCAGTTGCGCGCCGTGCTCCTGCACGAGCGAGCCCACCAGCGCGCCCTCGATCCCGCGAGGCTGCTGCTGGTCGAGCTCGTCGCCCCACTGCTGCTGCGGCTTGCCTGGGGGCGTCAATGGCTCGCCGCGACGCTCGCTCGGCGTGAGATCGCCGCTGACCAGCAGGCGATC
>JBDNIX010000136.1:0-9166 GCA_041688045.1 Nitriliruptoraceae bacterium | reverse complement strand
GCGGATCGACGAGTTGCAGAAGTCGCTGTAGAGGTACGCCCCGCGCAGCTCCGGAATGGCCGCCCCCCGGTAGACGAACCCGCCGGTGATCGAGCACCCCTCGTCCTGGCCGGTGTCGTACTGGTAGACGGGAGCAACGTGGTCCGCGGGCTCCGTCGCGCCCTGATACGGCGTGGTCCCCTCCATGCGGTTCCAGCCGAAGTTGGCGCCTGCTCCGGTCCCGGCCCAGCGGTGGTTGATCTCCTCCCGCGTGCTCTGGCCGACGTCGGCGACGTACAGGTCGCCGGTGTCGCGGTCGAACGAGAACCGCCACGGGTTGCGCAGCCCGTACGCGTAGATCTCCGTCGCCGCACCTTCCTGACCGACGAACGGGTTGTCCGGCGGGATGGCGTAGGGCGTGCCGCCCTGCGGGTCGATGCGCAGCAGGGCACCGAGCGGCGTGGACATGTCCTGCCCGTTCTCGTAGGGGTCGCCCCCACCACCGCCGTCCCCCAGACCGATGTACAGCAGACCGTCCGGGCCGAACGTGATGTCGCCGCCATTGTGGTTGCTGGCTGGCTGCTCGACATCGAAGATGCGTCGACGACGGTCGGCCTGGATCTGGCCGTCGCGTACCTCAACCGCATCGATGGCCGTGTCACCGGACGTGTCGGTGTACGACAGGTACAGCTCGGTGCCGTCCGGGGCGAACGCCAGGCCCAGCAGTCCGCCTTCGCCGCCGGCCGAGACCTCTCCGGCGATGTCGACGACCGCCGACCCCGCTCCCGAGGAGCCCAACGGGTGCACGGTGCCCGACCGCTCAGCGATGTAGAGCACGCCATCAGGCCCGGCGGCCCCGGCCGTGGCGGACGACATCGACGCGACCTGGGTCAACTGCACAGACACATCGAGGTTGGGCGCCGCTACCGGCTCCGGCGGCGTCAGGAGGCCCACGTCGGCCATGCCGCCCATGGCCCCCGCGAGCAGGGTCGCGGCCTGCCCCCGGGTGATCGATGATCGAGGCCGGAACGTGTCGTCGGGGTAGCCGCCGATGACGCCCACCCCGCTCAGCTGCGAGATCGCCGGCTGGTGGACGCTGTCGGCCGCGTCCGAGAAGCGGGCCGTGCCCGCCGGAAGGGGCTCCAACCCGTCGGTCTGCCCGGCGACCTCGTCCAGCAGGCGCGCCAGGATCGCCGCGAACTGTCCGCGGGTGACCTCACCATCCGGCTCGAAACTTCCCTGGCCGTCACCGGCGACGATCGGTGGGTCGTAGGCGGCCAGGGTCTCGATCGCGGCTTGGTGCGCGGTCCCGGCGACATCGTTGAACGCACCATTCTGCGGGGCCGGCGCCTCGATTCGTTCGAGGTTGTCCAGCAGGTTCACGGCCATCGTCGCCGTCTGGCCTCGGGTGACGGGCTCGCCGGTTCCGTACGTGGTGGGGGTCGTCCCGCGGACGATGTCGTACCAGGCCAGGCACCGTGCCGCATCACCGTGCGTGGCACCGGCGTCGGTGAACCGCCCCTGCGGCACGTCGTCGGCCGGACAGGCGATCGGTGCGTCGAAGCGCGCATCCGACCATGCCGAGGCCGCCATGGTCGGCAGCGCGGCGACCGCCAGAGCAGTGGCCAGCACGATCGGCAACAACCGGGTCGTTGGACGCCAGGACGATCGGGGACGGGCGGATGTCTGCACGAATCGCTCCTCAAGGTCTGCGGCGCGGTCTGCGGCGCGGGGTTGCCGCTCGTGGGCCGTGCCCGCTGGTCGTGCCCGCTGCGTGGCCAGGCCGAGACTATTGAGCGATCCGGAACGTCGTCACGGCCCGACGGTCGGGGTCGGTGCTCAGCCGCCGAGACCCTGGTGCAGCTGGGCGGCATCGAAGGTGAACGTGGAGAAGAAGGTCTCCGTGTCCGGACGGAACGTGCCGTCCCAGTCCTCTGCATCCAGAGAGGCGGTCGCCTCCACCACGGTGCCGTCGACCTCGGCAACCATGACGATGACCGTCGTTGCGGCATCGGCATCGTCATACGCCAACAGCGCGGTTCGATCCGCACCGGACCGCGAAACCTCCTGCACGAGCGGCTCGTCGATCGGAACACCGTCCCGCTGCGAGGCGGCCTCAAGTTCCTCGGACCATGCATCGAGGTAGTCGGAGAAGTCGTCCCCCGCGCCGATCGAGTCCAACCGCGACCCGTCGGGATGGACCCGCAGATCGATGCTGAGGTCCGACTGGGTGGCGACGATCGGATCACGCGCGTCATCCCGAGGCGCGAACATGAACGCATCGCCCAGATCCCCGAACGCGACTCCGGGCAGGGAATCGTCCGCGAATTCGCCACCCGATCCCGCGTCACCGTCGGTGTCCGGGTCGGCCGGTTGATCCGAACCGTCGTCCGAGCCGTCGTCCGAGCCGTCGTCCGGCTCGTCATCCGGGTCGATGGCATCCGGGTCCGGTGCCGCCTGGAGGACCTCACGTGACACCTCGGTACGTCCCCAACCCAGTTGGCCGACCGGGACCCAGTCGTCCACGGTACGCACGAGACCACCGTTGCGTGCATCCTCGGCCTCGATACGCACCCGGCCGTCGCCTACGGCGATGTCCACGATCGCCACCAGGTCAGCCGGAACCTCGAAGAAGCCGCCCAGCTGCACCAGTTGTCCCTCGCGGAGGGTCCACGCCTCGATCTGGGTGGTGGTTGCGATCTCCTGACTGCACGCCGACAGGAACACGGCGTCATCGGCGCCATTGCCCGTCGCATCACCGTAGAGCGGCTCACCGATCCGTACCTCGTAGAGGGGGAACACAGCGGGCTCACCGTCCACCGGCAGCGGGTTCTCGTGCTGCCAGACGACACCTCCCGGCGTCGGTTCGAGCTCGACAGACTCCGCGGCACCCGATCGGGCGGTGGGGTTGTCCTCCCGGCCAACGCAGCTGGTCTGCCACGTGATCTCGCCGAAGTCGACGTCGCGGATGTCCCCCACGGTGGTGTCGTCGTCAGGGACATCGTCGTCAGCGGCATCGTCGGACAACAGGCCTGTTTCGTCCGACTCGAGCGTCAGCCCATCGCCCGACGCATCGTCGCCATCGAAGAGCCCAGTGAGGAGCCACAGACCGCCGACGACCAGCACCACCACGACCAGCAGGACGGCCAGGACGATCAGCGCGACCTTGCCGCCGCCCGACGAGCCGCCGCCGGAGCCGCCATCCAGAACCCCCGGCGCGCCCGGCCCGGGTGGCGCGGCCACAGCTCCGGGCACCGGACGGACGTGGTCGCTCCAGACGCGACCGTCCCACCACCGTTCGCCACCTGCCCCGTCGGGATACCAACCTGCCGGCGTGTGCGCTGTCGTCATCGTGATCCCCATCCCCATAGCGCGCGTCGAGAAGGTCCCGACGGGTTCCACTCCCGTGCCCCGGAGGCTGCAGGAACCGCCAACCACTGTAGAGGACGGCCGCAAGGGTGAGGCATCAGGACAGCATCGCGGGGTCGATGGCCAGTGTGCCCAACCACCACCCCGGCTCTCCCGTTTCGGACACCGTTGGGAAGGGGAACTCCTCGAGCACCCGGCCGTCCTCGACCGCGACGACCCGTACCGGCTCAGACGAGTCGGATGGGGTCAGCACGATCGTGCCCGATCCATCGCCCGGGTAGATCCCCCAGCAACACGCGGTGGTCTCTCCGACCAGGAAGATCCGTTGCCACGTGGCCACTCCGGACAGGTTCAGCCGGATCACGGCCACGCCACCCGCATCCAGCGTTGCGACCATGACACCGTCGGGCTCACCCCTGACCGGCGACCCCAGGGGTCCATCCGCCAGGACGACATGGCCGATGCTGTCCGGGAAGACCCGCGGGTCGGCCTCCGGATCGTTGAGGTCGACGACGGTGAGCCGCCGGCGGATGCCGAACCCCACCGTCCCCCTTGAGCAACCGGTGCCGCCACCGTGGCGCACCCGTCGCCGGGTCCAACCCGGCGATTTCGGTTGCGGACAGCATCACCGTCAACTCGTCGGGATCGATCAGCAGCAGACCGACCTGGTCCCGCACCCATCGCGGCTCTCCGGTTCCAGGATCGAGGTCGGCGAGGGAGAACGGGGTGACGTCATCCGGGGAGGTGCCGTCGGTGGCGTCGGTGGACTCACCCCACAGCCGGAGCCGGTCCCCGGCCGCCGCGGCGTGGAAGACCCGCCCGGGTAGGGCGGTGCGCCACAACAGTTCGCCATCTCCCAGCCGACGGGCGTCGACGGATCCGGCGGTTCCGACGATCACCATCGGCACGGATCGGTCCACCACGTTGACGCTGGCTGGCTGCTGGGCCAGCGCTCGCTGCGGCGACTGGGGGACCCCGGGTAGCCGTCCTGCCACAGGATCCGTCCGTCCGCTCCCGAGATCGCGGTCACCGCGTCGACGACGAGGCGGCAGCCGGCCGACGCTCGACGTCCTGCGGGCCGGGCAGGCGCACCTCGGTGTTTCCGGCGGTGGAACCGGGCCCGACGGCATCGATGATCGTGCCGCGCCCGCCGATCGCCAGCGCGAGGCCCACCACGGCGGCGGCCATCACGACCACCGTCACGGTACGCCGTGCGCTACCGGCCCCTGCCGACGACCGATCGGCCGTATCCGACGCGTCCAGTGCATTCGAACGTTGTCCCGACGCCTCCGATCGACGGAGCATCGCCCCGCACCGACCGCAGTAGCAGGCGTGGACACCACGCCACTGTGCGTCGCATGTCCCACACCGCCGTGCGCCCATCAGCGGGACGGCCGTACGCCTTGACCACCGTGGTCGTCACGCTCGTGTGTCAGCCATGACCGGACGCTCGCGGTATCAGTGACCCAGACGTGGACGGCTCCGCGGTCGGCGACCTCCAGGGTCAGCAGCGAACCACGCGCCGAGCGCCGCACCGCGCTCCACGCCACGCCCGTGACCACCGACAGATCCACATCGAAGCGGCGACGGGTCCACCAGCCACCTCGAGGCGCCTGCAGGTGGATCTGCCCGTCGGGACCGAATTGCAGGTCGAGCTGCGCGATGGCGTCCGAATCCAGTTCATCATCGAGCGTCCGGGAGGTCGCGCTGCCGTCGGGATCGTCATGGTCGCCCGAGGGCCGGAACCGAAGCACGTTTTCATCGACCCAGACGTGACCCGAAACGCCGTCGATCCGCCACATCCATCGGCTTCGCCCGCCATGGCCGCGGCCACGTGGGCAATAGACGGCGGGGACCGCGCTCGGTGCCGTCAGGACCGTTTCCGTCACGGGCTCGCTGACCGCGGGCGGCACGCTGACCGCGGGCGGCTCGGCGATCCGTGCCCGCGCCCACGGAGGGAACAGCCATCGCGGCGGCGCGACCGTCAGCAACGCCCACGGCACCGTCGCGATCAGCAGGTAGACCAATCCGGCGCCGAGACTACCTTCCGCGCCTTCCAGCCCAACGGCGCGCACCAGCAACCCGACAACGCCGGCGACGATCGGCGCGACCAGGGTCACGAGCGGCAGCGGCCACACGACCACCGTCCACCCCCCGCGACGCCCGAACCACGACGTCCAGCGCCCGACCCAGACGAACAACGATACGACGGCCATCAGCACGACGGCCGTCAGCACGATCGGTGACACCAGGATGAGGGACAGCACGGCGTGACCGTACCGGCCGACTGGCGACCGGCTTGTAGGATTCGTGCGCACCGTGATCGCCATGGCGTCGCGTACCTGCCCGTGGCGCCCGGCCGTCCCCGAGGAGCGACACCCCGATGCATCGACGCAGGCTCGGGACAAGCGACATCGAGGTGGGCGCGATCGGCCTCGGGTGCGTCGGGATGTCCGACGAGTACGAACCGGGAGACCAGGACGACACGCGGTCGCTCCAGGTGCTTGACCGGGCAGTCGAGCTCGGCGTGACGCTGTTCGACACGGCCGATGTCTACGGGCCCTTCGCCAACGAAGTGTTGGTCGGCCGTGGCCTGCGCCGCCACCGGGACCGGGTCGTCGTGGCGACCAAGTGCGGGTTGGTCGTGGACCCGCGAACCGGTGACGAGGTGGTCAACGGCCATCCGGACCACATCCGGTCCGCGTGCGAGGCATCCCGGCAACGGCTGGGTGTCGACGTCATCGATCTCTACCACCTGCACCGCGTCGACCCACGGGTACCGATCGAGGAATCCTGGGGTGCCTTGGCCGAGCTGGTGACGGCCGGGCACGTCCGCGCGATAGGTCTGTCGGAGGTCGGCATCGACACCCTTGAGGCGGCGCAGGCCATCCACCCGGTGACCTCGGTCCAGTCGGAACTGTCGCTGTGGACGCGGGGACCACTTCAGGACGTCGTCCCGTGGTGCGAAGCCAACGGCGCGGGTTTTCTCCCCTACGCACCCCTCGGCCGAGGTTTCCTGACCGGCACGATCACCTCGGCGCGGTTCGACACGCGCGATATTCGCGCCGCGAACCCGCGATTCACACCGGAGGCGATCGCTCACAACCAGGCGCTGATCGCCCAGGTCCGCCGCGTCGCCGACGAACTGCACGCCACCATCGGCCAGGTGGCGCTGACCTGGCTCCTGGCCCGGTCGGAGATCATCGTCCCGATTCCGGGAACCAAGCGGCTCCCCTACCTCGAAGAGAACTGCGCGGCCGCGGACCTCCGCCTGCCGGCAGGGGCGCTGCGGGAGTTGGACGCGCTCCCGGAACCGATCGGCGCCCGGTACTAGTGCGGGCGACGATCGACCGCCGCTACGTGTCGTCCGGGGGGCGGTCCCGTCGCAGTTGTTCCTCGACGTGGCGGAGGAACTCGGGATCGTCGTCGGGACCGCGGGGTGGCGAGCGGGGTGCCGACGGCGCCTGTCCCCAACTGGATCCACGGGGCGGAGTCCCGCGCGGCGACGACCCGGGCGTCCCGCGCCCGACACCGCCTCCGCGTCCCCCGGGCGAACGGCCCGCGTGCTCCGGACGACCCCCCAACAGCCAGGCGATACCGCCGAGCACGGGGAGAAAGACGACCACGACGAGCCAGGCGGGCTTCGGCAGATTCCGTACCCGCACGGCATCCGTGAGTGCAACATCCAGCACGCTGTAGATGATGAAGGCCAGTACGACCGCGATCACGAGTGGCAACGTGGTTCCTCGAGCCTCACGTGTGGTGACCTGCCGCCAGAGTACGGCCAACAGCACCCGCCGTTGTACACGCAGATGGCCCGTCGATCACGACCGATCCGGTTTCATGTCGGTGGCCGTGACGCCAGGGAGACCGCGTCCGGAGCCTCCTCGCCGGACATTGCGGGGGTGGCATCGCCGTGACGTCGATGCCACCGCTCCCACAGGACGAGCAGCGACGGCAGCACCATGATGGCGCCGAACAACGCCAACAGGATCGCATACGCCGTGACCTGACCCATTTGCTGGAACGGCACCAGCGTCGAGGTGACGAGGATGCCGAAGCCGGCGGCGGTCGTGAACGCGGATCCGGCCAGGGCGCCCCCGGTGTTGCGGGTGGTCTCGCGGATCGCCTGGTTGATGTCGGGATACCGGCGTCGATCCTCGTCGAACCGGCGCGCCATGTGGATGGTGTAGGGAACCCCGATCCCGACGGCCAGGCCGGTCAAGGTGGCCGTCACGGGACCGAACGGGATCCCACTGACGTACATCAGCCCGAAGGTCCAGAGCACCACCAGCGCGACGGGGATCATCGTCAGGACGCCCAGCATCGGGCGACGGTTCTCGATCGCGAAGGTCACCATGAGCACCAGGGTCGCGGCGACCAAGGTGATGATCAACGAGGTCACCTGCGACGACGACAGCGACGCCACGATGGCTCCCGTGATGATGTCCTGGGAGGTGACCACCACGTCCGCACCCTCAGCCGTCAACGGCTCGACATCCTCCACCACGGCATCACGGAGCGCCAGGGCGCGGTCCTCGCCGGCCTGCGTGCTGATCTCCATGACCGCGGCGACCGACTCGCCGTCCTCGACGGCCAGCACCGACGCCATGCGATTGGGCGCCACCTCCCCCGCCGCCGCATAGATGGCGGCGACATCGGCGTCGGACGCCAGTTGGCCGGTCTCGGGATCCAGACCGTTGGCGGCGGCCGTCTGCGCGAACTCCGGAGCCGCGGGAGAGCCGTCGGGACCGGGGGCGAGCAGTTCCCGGACCACCGACACGGGCGAGCTGACCTGGGCGATCTGGCCACCCGGCGTCGAGACCGTGAGCACGTCCGAGGTGTCCGCGAGGTTCTCGGTTGCTTCCGCAATCGCGTTGAAGGCTTCCGGGGTGTCCAGGTCGCCGTCCTCGATCAAGACCTGCGTCGTCTCGCCGAAGCCACCGCCGAACTGCTCGTCGATGATGTTCAACGTCTCGACGACCGGGGCATCTTCCGGAAGGAAGTCGGTGAACGAGAACTCGGTCGTGATGTTGGCCAGACCGAGGTAGCCCACTCCACCCAGGATCAGAGCGACCAGCAGGGTCGGCACGGGGATCTTCTCGGCAAGCCAGGCACTGCGCGCCACGATGTCGGGGAGCAGGCGGTCACGTGTGGCGCCCATGCCGTCGGTCGGCAGCTGCCCCCTGGCCTGGGCACGACGGTCCAGCACGGTCCGCAGCGCCGGTACGAACGTCAGCATCAGCAGGAACGATGCGGTGATGCCGACGGCCGCCAGGATGCCGAAGTCGCGCAGAGCCGGGATCGGGTTGACGATGTTGGTCAGAAACCCGATCGCGGTCGTCACGGTCGCCAGGACCAGCGCGATGCCTACGGTCCCGATCGCGGCGGTCATGCCACCGTCCACGTCGCGCCCGGCACCGACCTCGTCGCGGTAGCGGGACGTGAGGTGGATGCCGTAGTCGACGCCCAGACCGATCAGCAGGATCGGCACGATCTGCGCCACTTCCGTCAGGGGACCCAGGATGCCCGCCTGCTGCAGCAGCGCACCGATGCCGTTCATCCACAACACGACCAGAACGATCGTGAACATCGTGACGCTGGTGTCGGCGACGGTGCGGCGGATCGACGCCAGCCGGCCGGTGTTGCCGCGCGGTTTGAGCCAGTAGACGAACAGCAGGACCACGATGATGATCAGGAAGGCCTGCACAAACAGCCGCCCGACCTCGTCGAAGACCTCGTCCTGCCCGTCGAACAGCAACGAGAAACTGAACGGCCGCAGTTCCAGATCGTCGGCGACCTCGAGGTCGCGGATGAG
>JBDNIX010000135.1:0-7810 GCA_041688045.1 Nitriliruptoraceae bacterium | reverse complement strand
TGTGGGTGGGGAAGGTCACGATGTCGCAGTAGGGCAAGGGCGACGGGTGCACTCCGCCGGCGACCAACCCGATGAAATGGGCGGCATCACACATCAGGGTCGCGTCGACTTCATCGGCGATGGCACGGAACGCCTCGAAGTCCAGGGCTTTGGCGTAGGCGGACCATCCGGCGATGATCAACTTGGGGCGGTGCTCGCGCGCGAGCTCCCGGACCTGGTCCATGTCGATGGTTTCGGTGTCCTCACGGACGCCGTAGGACACGATGTCGAACCACTTGCCGGAGAAGTTGAGCTTCATACCGTGCGTCAGATGCCCACCGTGCGGCAGCGACATGGCCAGAACCTTCTCACCCGGCGCCACCGTCGCGAAGTACGCGGCGATGTTCGCGCTGGCCCCCGAGTGCGGTTGGACGTTGGCGTGGTCGGCACCGAACAGTTGCTTGGCCCGGTCGATCGTCAGCTGTTCCAACGGGTCGATGACTTCTCCGCAGCCGCCGTAGTACCGCTTGCCGGGGTAGCCCTCCGCATACTTGTTGGTGAGGACCGATCCCTGGGCCGCCAGGACCGCGGGCGACGCGAAGTTCTCGCTGGCGATGAGTTGCAGCTTCGTACGCTGACGCTCGAGTTCCCCCAGCAACCCGGCCGCGACTTCCGGGTCGGTCTGGCGAAGCTCGTCGAAATCGGGGCCCCAGAAGGTGCTCAAGGTGGACTCACTGGTGAGAGGCTGGATGATCTCGTCAGGCTACCTCCGTGACTGGTCGTCGCGCGGATCGGGATCGGGGCCGTCCCCGGATGGCTCGATGCGGGCGGCGGCTTGGAGCGGGTCGAGTTCACCGGTGGCCACGGCCAGCACGTCGTCTTCGCCGACGACCCCGACGCGCAGCACCCGCGGCGTGGACCGCGTCAGGTCAACGATCGTGGAGCCGACCCCCGTCGGTCGCGGACCGTCGTCGAGGTAGTGGCGGACACGCGATCCCAGCTGCTCGCGGGCCTCGGCCACGGTGGTCGCGGGTCGTTCCCCTGACAGATTGGCGCTGGTCACCGCCAACGGACCGATCTCACGGATCACGGCCAGTGCCACGTCGTCCAACGGCATCCGGACGGCCACGGTCCCATCATTGTCCCCCAGGTCCCACTGCAGTCCCGACTGGGCCGCCAGCACAATCGTCAGCGGGCCTGGCCAGTAGGCCGCCATCAGGTTCTCCGCGGCTTCGGGGATGACGGAACACAGCCCGGGCAGCTGCTTCGGAGATCGGACCAGCACCGGCAGTGGAAACGAGCGCGGCCGCCGCTTGGCGGCAAAGATCCGCCGTGTCCCAGTGGGGCTGAACGCATCGGCCGCCACGCCGTAGAGCGTGTCGGTCGGCAGTACGACGATCTCGCCGTCACGCAACGACGCTGCGGCGCGCGCGATCGCGTCATCACGTCCTTCACCCGTGGCATCCAGGATCTCGTCCACCAGATCTCCTCCGTCGCGCGTCGGCCGGGCCGTCGCGAAAGACGCTACCGGGGCCGACGAGCGACCACGGCGCGGTCTGCTCCGGTCAGGTCACGTGCCACCTCGACGTCGCTGCACCCGGCTGCCCGTGCGGCAGCAGCAGCGTCCGCTCCTCGGCGCTGATCAATCTCCAGGATGACCCAGCCTCCGGGGGCCAGCCAGTCCACGGCAGACAGCAGGAGCGCGTCGACGACCTCGTGGCCATCGGCCCCGCCGATCAGCGCATGATCGGGATCATGGTCGGCGACCTCCGGTTCCCACCGCCCGCGGTCGGTGGTGGGCAGGTACGGCGGATTGGCCACCAGGACATCGAGGTGGCCGCGCAGCGTCGGATCCGCGGGAGCCAGGAGGTCGCCGACTTCCACCGTCAGCGCGGCACCGGCGGCGAACCCGGACACCCCGGCATGCCCCCGACGGACCCGCTCCGCGTTGTCGCGCGCCAGGTCGACGGCCACGGGATCACGGTCCGTCGCGACGATCCGGGCACCCGGGACCTCGCTGGCCAGGGCGCAGGCGATTGCGCCCGTGCCGGTGCACGGTTCGACCACGACCGGCGCGCCGGACGCAACCCGTCGCGCGACATCGATGGCCAGGCCGGCGACGACCTCGGTTTCGGGACGGGGGACGAACACCCCTGGACAGCATCCCAGGGTGAGGTTCCGGAAGGGGGCGGTGCCGAGGATCAGCTGCAGGGGCTCACGGGCCACGCGGCGGACCACGGCGTCCCGCAGGACGGGGAGCAGAGCCGCCGGGAGCGGCGCATCCGGGTGATTGCGCGGATCCAGCTGCACGATGCCGTCGATCAACCAGCGAGCGTCGGCTTCGGGGCTCGGGACGCCCGCCCGGTGGAGTTGTTCGGCGATGACCCCGGCGATGTCGTGCAGAGATGCGTCCCCCGGGAGGGCAGACGGGTCCGACCGATCCGACGGTGACGACCGCATTTCGGCCATCAGCGGGCGTCGTCCTCCTGGAACTCCTCCAGGCGTTGTTCGCGTTCCGCCTGCCGCAGCGCCGTGACGAGCTCATCCAGCGCGCCCCCCATGATGTCGTCGAGGGCATGCGACGTGAAGCCGATGCGGTGGTCGGTCACGCGACTCTGGGGGAAGTTGTAGGTCCGGACCTTTTCCGACCGGTCGCCCGTGCCGATCTGCCCTTTGCGGGCGTCAGCACGCTGCTGTTCCTGACGTTGCTGTTCGGCCTGCAGCAGACGGGCACGCAGGATCCGCATCGCCTTGTCCCGGTTCTGGTGCTGGGACTTCTCGTCCTGGCAGGACACCACCACGCCGGTCGGGATGTGGGTGATCCGCACGGCCGAGTCGGTGGTGTTCACGCTCTGACCCCCGGGGCCGGACGACCGGAACACGTCAATGCGCAGGTCGCTCGCGGCCAACTCGTATTCCACCTCCTCCGCGGCGGGCAGGACCGCGACCGAGGCGGTCGAGGTGTGGATGCGACCCTGCGATTCGGTCGCGGGCACCCGCTGTACGCGGTGAACGCCCGATTCGTGCTTCAAGTGCGCGTAGGCGTGTTTCCCGGCGATCTCCAGGATCACTTCCTTGACCCCACCGATCCCCTGCTCGGACGATGACAGCGTTGATGCGGTCCAGCCTCGGGACTGGGCGTAACGCAGGTACATGTCGCGGAGCTCTCCGGCGAACAGGCCTGCTTCGTCCCCGCCGGCAGCCGCCCGGATCTCCACGATCACGTCCTTGGCGTCGTTGGGGTCCGTCGGGATGAGCAGGAGCTTGAGCTGCTCCTCGAGCGCAGCACGCTCGTCGGTCAGTTCGGTGATCTCTACCTCGAGCAGCCGACGGTCCTCTCCCGATGCCTCGTCGAGCATCTCCAGGGCGGCATCGCGGTTCTCGCCCGCTTCCAACCACGCCCGGTAGGCGGCGACCACTTCGGCCAGTTCGGCATGCTGCTTGGCGAGCTCGCTGTAGCGCTGCCCGTCCCCGGCCACGTCGGGGTCGGCCAGCTGGGCTTCCAGCTCGCGCGACCGTGACTCCAGTTGGTCGAGCTTGTCGAACACGGGGACCTCACAGATCCTTCAGGGATGGGACGGTCCGGGGCGGCGGAGGGAAACAACGGGGCGGCGGGGGGAAACAACGGGCCGTGCGCCGTTACGCGCCGTCGTCGCCCGCGCCCGCCACCTGCGCCGGATCCGGGTCGATCCGCAGATCCGCCGATTCCAGGAACACCTCGAGGCTGTCGTGTGCACGGGTGACCTGGCTGTCCAGGGTCTGCGGGACGCGGCCAACCCGTTGGCCGGCCGGAACCACCGCTTCGAACGAGCGGATCGCCACCTCGATCTGATCGGGCGTGGGCTGCTTGGTCGTGATCAGCTGCAGCCACAGGCCGGGCTTCATGATCGCACGAACGAGCAGGTTGTCGTATCGGGCGCCGATGCGTAGCCCTTCATAGGCCAGTCCGGCAACCACCGGCAGCAGCACGATACGCAGGATCACGTGGTAGAGGACGGCTGCGTACCAGGAGATGCCTTCCGGCGGCGGGACCAGCAGACCCCCGGCGGTGTAGACGAAGATCGCCAGCAGCATGACCAGGATCAGGAAGTTGGTGCCGCAGCGCACGTGCAGCGTCGAGTACTTGTCGACGTTTTCGGGCTCGAGGATCTCGTCGTGCTCCCACGCCGCGATCGTCTTGTGCTCCGCGCCGTGGTACTGGAACACGCGACGGATGTCGGCGATGAGCGAGATCGACATCAGGTATGCCAGGAAGATCGCGATGCGCACGACCGATTCGACCAGGTGGAACCACACGCCATCGCCCATGACGTTGCCGATGAGCGCATCCAGACCCTTGGTCCCCGCGGACGGCAGGAAGATGAAGATGCCGATGAACACGAGCATCGCCAGGAACAGCGACACCCCGACTGCACCACTGCTGAGCTCCTCCTCGTCCTCCGGCATCGCCCGGGATGCGGAGATACCCAGCGCCTTCATGCCGATGGCCAGTGAATCGACCAACGCATAACAGCCGCGGATCATCGGCCACTTCAGCCACGGGCGGCGCGTCGGCAACGTCGAGGTGTGGTGGCACTCCAGCCAGATGTCCCCCTCCGGCCGGCGGACGGCCACCGCCCAGCGATCCACCCCGCGCATCATCACGCCCTCGATGACGGCCTGACCCCCGTAGTAGTGCGGGGCCATCTCCATCGGGTCGAGCGGCGGATCTGCCGCGAACGGCGCGCTTCCGTCACTGTAGGGCACGTTGAACTCCTCTGATCGGACGCCAGCCCCACATCAGCCCCACATCTCTGTGGCCACGACACGGGGCCCCTACATCGGAGCAGCAGGCGGTGAGGAGCGAGGACGAGGGTACTCGCCCCTGTCGAGGCCATCTCAACGGCGCGTGGTCCGGCCTCCACAACACCTCGCCGGCCTACTCCGCGCCACCAGCGGACCCCAGGTCATCCTGCGTCGGTACCTCGCCGTCCGTGGCGACATCGTAGGGGCCGCAATCTTCGGGTCGTACGCCGCCAGGGGTACGGGAACGACCGACCATCGAACTCACGGGCCCACCCGCATGACCTCACCGCACCGCCCACACACTCGCCTACGACGCGGCCCGAAAGGCCGTGGGCGCACTGCTGCTGGCCATGGGCGTGCGCGTTACCCGCTCGGGCCGCCACCACACGACGGTCGCCGCTGCCGAAGCGATCCTGCTCCCCCCGCCACCATCCCGCCGCCGCACCGTCCTGTCCTTCGCACGGGCACGCAACGTCCGCCACGAAGACGAGTATCCGCGCCGGCCGACCCAAGCGACGGTCACGCTGCGGGAGCGGCGGGAACAGACCCGGAACTGGGTCCGCCTCGTCAGCGACTGCCGAGAACTCCTCGGCCTCGAGCGTCTCGACGACATGGCCCCCACCGACAATCGGCTCAGCGACTGGACACTGCCGACGGCACAGCACCACCCGTGAGCCCACCCAACCTCCCAGACCTCGACGATCGCAAGCACGGATCTCACGCGCGGACCTGCTACCGCGGGCTGGCGGCGGCGTCCGGCGGGTCGGGCGGCTGCCCCTCCGTTGCCACCTCGGCATCCACGATCGCGTAGGCGTAGCCCTGCTCGGCGAGAAAGCGTTGCCGCTTGGCAGCGAACTCCTGATCGACGGTCTCGCGGGCGACGACGGTGTAGAAGTGGGCCTGGCCGCCGTCGGCCTTCGGGCGCAGGATCCGTCCCAGTCGCTGGGCCTCCTCCTGCCGGCTGCCGAAGGCGGCGGACAGCTGCACGAGCACGTTGGCCTCGGGAAGGTCGAGCGAGAAGTTGGCGACCTTGCTGACTACCAGCACCGGCAGCCGGCCGTCGCGGAAATCGCCGAAGCGCTCCTCGCGGACCGACTGGGCGGTCTGACCGGTGACCGCGGGGGCGTCGAGGAGGCGAGCCACCTCGCGTAGCTGGTCGAGGTACTGCCCGATCACCAGGACCCGATCGCCACGGTGCCGCGCCACGAGCTGCTCGAGGACCGGCAGCTTGGCCGCGGACGTGGCTGCCAGGCGGTAGCGCGCTCGCGGGTCGGCGGTGGCGTAGGGCATCCGTTCGGCGTCGGGCAGCTCGACACGGACCTCGGTGCAAACGGCCGGCGCGATCCAGCCCTGCTGCTCGAGCTCGCGCCAGGGCGCGTCGTAGCGCTTGGGCCCGATGAGGCTGAACACGTCGCTCTCGCGACCGTCCTCGCGCACGAGCGTGGCGGTGAGTCCCAGCCGACGCACCGCCTGGATCCGCGCGGTGACGCGGAACACCGGGGCGGGCAGCAGGTGTACCTCGTCGTAGACGATCAGTCCCCACCGTTGCTGGTCGAACAGGCCGAGGTGGGGGTGGACGGCCGTCAGGTCGGCATCCTCGGGGACGTTCGGGTCGCGCCAGGTCACCACCTGGTAGGTGGCGACCGTGATGGGACGGACCTGCTTGCGCTCGCCCGAGTACTCACCGACGAGGTCGGGATCCACGTCGGTCTTCTCGAACAGCTCCGAGATCCACTGGCGCGCCGCCACGATCGAGGTGGCCAGCACCAGCGTGTGCTCACCGGTCCGCGCCAGCGCCGCCAGCCCGATGACGGTCTTGCCCGCACCGCAGGGCAGCACCAGGACGCCGTTGCCGCCGGCGGTCGAGCCGCCGGCCCACCAGGCGCCGACGGCGTCGCGCTGGTAGGAGCGCAGCTCGCAGCCAAGCTGCAGCGCCTCCAGCGCTGTTCCGTCGCTGTAGCCGGCCTGGTCGTCGGGCGGCCAGCCCAGCCGCAGCAGCGTCTGCTTGAGCGTGCCCCGATCACCGAGCCGCACCGTCCAGTGGCGCTCGTCGACGCGGGCGCCGAGCAGCACAGCCACGTGGCGGTCGCGCGCGACCTCCTCGAGCACGGCCACGTCGGCGGCCGACGCGGTCAGCACCAGGTCGCCGTCGTCGGCGCGCACGAGCCGGAGCCTTCCGTAGCGCTGCATCTGTTCCCGGACATCGACCAGCAGCGAGGCCGGCACGGGGTACTTGGCGTAGGTCGCGAGGGTGTCGGCGACGTCGTCGGCGGTCAGCCCGGCGGCGGCCGCGTTCCACAGTGACAGCGGACCGATCCGGTAGGTGTGCACGTGCTCGGGAGACTTCTCGAGTTCCGCGAACCGGGCCAGCGCGACCCGGGCATCCCCAGACTTGGGGCTGGCGACCTCGAGGAGCACCGTCCGGTCGGACTGGACGATCAGGGGGTTGGTCAGGTCCACGTCACCTCCGTGCGCGGTCGGTTCGATCAGCCGGTCGCAAGCGAGCGCGCCCGCTTCCGCAGGGTCGCCTCGTGGGACACGTCGTCGTGCAGCTGCGGCAGGCCGGCGGCCGTCACGGCCGGTGGCTGCTGGCGTTGATCGTGCAGATTGACGACCGCGCCGTCGTGGCCCTCCGCGACCGGCAGGAGCCCCCTGCCCCGCAGCACCTCGACGAGCTTGGCTCGGGCGAGGGTGGAGACGGCGACGGTCGGCGCCAGTGCGCGCAGCCGTGCGGGCCGGACGGCGACAGCGCGACTGAGCAGCGCCGGATCCTGGCTGACGAGGTAGGAGGTGGCGGTCCCCACGCGCAAGGCGCCGTGGCGCTGCGCGACGTCGCGGATCAGACGTTCGACCGTCGCCGGTACCGGGCGGCTGCTGTGCTCGGTGAGGAACGCAAGGATCGCGTCCGCCGAGCCATCGTCGGCGTCCAGCGCGTCCGCCAGCCGGGTCTCGTCCAGCCGGTAGATGCGGGCGCCGGCGTCGGACTCGCAGCGCGCGTAGGCGTCCAAGCGCGCGAGAAGCAGGGGCTGCAGGTCCGGCGGAGCCA
>JBDNIX010000134.1:0-6307 GCA_041688045.1 Nitriliruptoraceae bacterium | reverse complement strand
TCGTGATCAGGCTGTGGGCCTCCTGCGACACCACATGGCTGCGTTGAGCCGTGTTGCCGTAGGCGTACTTGCCCGGGTCGACGATCAGTGGCTGACCCTGCGCGAACAGCGTGATCGCACCGTGGTCGAGGTGGCCGTGGAAGGCGCGGGGCTCGCCGTGCCGGACCGACAGGAAGTTCTCGTCCAGCCGCGCCCGATCGGTGCCCCAGCCGCTGCGAGCCAGCGTAAACCCGGCGTCGTAGGTGACGAAGGTCTCCTCCGGCGGCTCGCCCGAGTCGCCCCCGGTCGACATCCACCGCATCGCCGGGTGCTCGAACGCGAACTTGGCGCGGCGGCGGTCGGTGTCGCCGATGGTCACGTACGTGCCGTCGGGTTGGACCATGTGGGCGAGCGCGACCGGCATCCGCTCCATGCGGTCGGCCCACGACGGTGTCGGCACCCCGCACGCGTCGGACAGGTGCAGGGCGGCGAGGTAGCGCTCGTAGTTGTAGTCCTGGTACTCCGGTGACTGTTCGTTGCTGAGTCCCTGCGGGTCGATCGACGTGTTGGCCAGGCGGGCGATCCGCTCACCGGCCAGGTCACGCGTGTCCCAGCTGTCGGACAGGCATGCCAGGCTCAACAGCCCCGCGTCCTGGTTCAGCGCGTGGTTGCCGTCGTTGACGTAGAAACCGGGGTCCGCCAGCAGCCGCTGGTGGGTGGCGATGGAGTCCGCCAACCACGTCGGCACCTCGCCGTGCATGGACAGGCAGCCGAGCACCATCGCCCGCCATGCCGCCGAATGATCGTCCCACGAGTAGCGCGACGGCGGGTCGTCCAACGGGTTCAGCTCCACCCAGCTGCGCGCCATGCCATAGGCATGGTCGAGGTAGTGCCGTTCACCGGTGGTCGCCCACGCCCCCATCAGCGGCCACAACCACCGCAGCGTGTGCAGCTGGAACTGCCAGTTGTTGTCGTTCAGCGGGTTCTCCGCCCAGGTCAGGTCGGTCCCGAGCGTCACCGAGCGGTGGGGCAGGAACTCGTAGCGTCCCTCCAGCAGCGGCTGCGCGCGTTCGACGTCGGTCGGGCCGAACCGGCAGACCTGCTCACGCATCGCCGTGCGGTCAACGGCCTCGCGCGCTGCCCGGACCTGCGTACCCGCGTCCGTGGTCGTGGCCAGCAGGCGCGCCAGGAACGTCGCCATCTGCCCGCGCGAGACGTCGTCGCCCGGGCGGTAGGTCCCGTCGTCGAACCCCCCGGCGATTCCCGCGCTGCTGGCCAGCACGATCCGGTCTTCGTGCGTACTGCCAGGCACATCGAGGAACGACGGATCGGGCGCCTCCGTCGCGAGCGTCGGCGGGATGATGGCCAGGTGCTCGAGCGCTCCGACCAGGAACGTCGCCATCTGGCCCCGCGTGACCGGCTGTGTGGGGCGGAACTGCCCGTCAGGGAACCCGCCGACGATGCCCGCGGCCGCGAGCCGCTCGATCGCGCGACGGTGGACGGTTTCGGTCGTGTCCGGGAAGCCGCTGCCGGGACGCGGCAGCTGCCCACCGGTCGCCAGGATCGCGTTGGTCATGAACGTCGACAGCTGCCCACGGGTCACGGTGCCGGCGGGGTCGAACGTGCCGTCGGCGAGGCCGGTGGTGACGTTCCACCACGCGACGCAGTCGATCGACAGGGTGTGCGCATCCACCAGCGTGCGGTCGGGGAAACGGCTGGCCGGCGCGGGCTCGCAGGCCGACGCGGTGGGGCGGGTGCCGGGTGGCGTGACGCCGGCGGTGTTGAAGGTGTGGTTGGCCGCGTCGGTGTCTGTCGGTGCGTCGTCTGTCGGTGCGGCGTCTGTCGGGGCGTCGACGGTCGGTGCGGCGTCGGGGTCGCCCGTTTGCGCGTCGCTGCCGCCGTCGTCCACCTCGTCGGGGTAGGTGACCACGATGTCGGGAGCCGGCGTGGTGGCGTCCGACGGGGAATCCTCGATCGGGATGTCGCCGTCGGGGGCGGGTTGGTCGGCCACAGCCGCGGCCGGGACCATGACCGTCAACGCCATGGACATGGCGAGCACCAGACTGACTGTTCGACGCACCCAGACCCCTTGGCCGCTTCGTCGTGCCGGGCGGAAGGTAGCGAGGTGGCCGGCCCGCTCCCATGGCCGGATGCTGGCCGCGCGGACAGGTCGGCCCCGTGCCGAATTGCCCGACGCGCGTGCGAAGCGGCCGCGTGCCGGGTTGCCCGCCGCGCCTGCGAAGCGGCCGCGTGCCGGGTTGCCCGCCGCGTCGTTCGACCGCCTCAGCGACGCCAGCGGATGTCGAGGTCGACCTCGGCGGTGTCGGGGGCCCGGCTCGGAGGGCAGGGGGTCGACGACTCGGCTCCGGGCGGGATCGTCGGCGGGTCGGACGGTCCCAGGTCGGCGGGGCGCTCGTACAGCCGCCACACCCCGCCTTCGGGCGCGGCCAACTGCTGGACCGGCCAGCCTGCGACCGCCGGTGAGAACGGCGGCTCGCCACGTGCCAGCACGAACACGCGGTGGCCGTCGGCGGCCAGGGCCGCCAGGTCCCGCCGGGCGTCGTGGCACTGCAGCAGCGGGGCGCCGAGGTCCAGCACCTCGCCCAGGCAGCCGGAGTGCCACTGGATCTCCGGCCACTGCACGTTGGACAGCACAGCGCACGGGTGGCCGTCGGCCGCGTCGGCCAGCGCCTCGCCGAGTGGCACGGGGCGGGCCTGCAGCGGTGCGATGTCGTCGGCGTTGGTATCGGCCAGGTGCACCTGCCACCCCGCGGTGCTCGCCAGCAGGGCGATGATCGCGATCGCGGCGGTCCACGAACCCGCCCGGTGGATCGCGGCGCCGATGGTTGTCAGACCGGCGCCGATCGGCACCGCGACCAGCAGCATCCCCGGCAACACGTACCGCAGGTTGATGCCCGCGTTCAGCAGCAGGTACGGCGCCACCATGGCGGCGGCGGTGACCAGGCCGACGACGGCGGCGCGGCGTCGATCGGCGTCCAGACGCTGTGCGACCCCGAGGACCACCAGCAGTGCTCCCGCCACCAGCAGCAGCAGGGCCGGACCGGTCAACACCGGGTCGGGGACCACCCGGCGGACGGGGCCCTCGATCAGGTTGAGGTACTGGATCAGGCTGTTGCGGTCGGCCCCGCTGGCCGAGGTGCTCCGGGCCGCCGCCAACCGGTCGAACGGCCCTCCGAAGCGCAGGATCGCCTCCACCAGCCACGGCAGCCACCCGACGAACCCTCCGGCCAGGAACGCGACGATGGGGCGCCACGCCGCGCGTCCGGCCAGGACCAGCACGACGGGAGTCATGCCGGCGGCGACCCACACGCTCTCGCTCGGTCGGAGCCAGGCGATGGCGGCCAG
Organism: Nitriliruptoraceae bacterium; assembly: GCA_041688045.1. Lineage (GTDB taxonomy): Bacteria > Actinomycetota > Nitriliruptoria > Nitriliruptorales > Nitriliruptoraceae > CSSed11-175R1. The sequence goes on along the minus strand of JBDNIX010000134.1, from coordinate 2,962 downwards.
GCTCAGGGCGGCGATGACGAGGTTGCCGTGGCTCGTGCCGTGGCGCGGGTTGCGGTTGGTGGTGGCGCGGTGGGGACCGGCGCCGTCCCGATCATCGGCGCTGGCCGGACGACACCACAGCAGGCTGTGGCCGACGAACGCGACCGCCAGGAACGCCACGAGCAGGTTGGGGTAGCCCTCCACCGCGAAGTACAGCGGCACCCAGCCCACCGCCGCGACAGCTGCCGCCGCCGCTCCCGTCCACCCCGCGTACCGGGCCCACGGCCGGTAGGCGAACGCCAAGGCTGCGGCGTGCACCACGATCAGCCAGATCCGCAGGGCGGTCGTCGGCGCCCCGAACAGCGCGACCGGGGCGAGGACGGCGGTCATGCCGCGGGCTCGCTGCGGCCCGAACCACACGTCCGGACTGCCGGGCGTGACCTGCGACAGGTAGGTCACCTCGTCCCACCGCACCTGCCGGTCCAACCCCACCACCACGGCCGCCAGCAGCCCGTACGCGATCGCGATCAGCACCACCGTGCGCGTCGGCGTCAACCACGTACGGAACCCCGAGGTGGTGGTGCGCGGCACGTCCGGGCGTGCTCCGGGTGAACGGCTACGCCCACCCTGCTCCACCTTCGCGCCTCCGCTCGATCGCAACCCGCCGGACGGTACCCGCGCCGACGTGCCGGACGTTCTACCTCACCGGGAGCTTTTGACGGTCGGTTCGTGGCCGTTCGGGCAGATCAGGACCACACCCTGCGGCCTAGTGTTCGGAACGACCACCGTGCAGGCCGGCCGTCCCTTGTGTTGCGCGCTCCAGACAGAAAGGCACGATGTGATCTCCGTTATTCGACGTGCACGACCCCGAACGGTCGCCGCCGCCAGCGTGGCCGCGATGACGCTCATGCTGCTTCCCGGCGCCGCTGTGGCGCAGGATGCGCCGACGCCCGACGCACGCGGTCTCGACCGTGTCTGCCCACCTTCGGCCGAGGATCAGGTCGACGGTGCCGATTTTCCGGATGCCACCGGCGTCCATGGTGACGCCATCGACTGCGCCGCCGACTACGGCCTGGTGCAGGGATTCGACGACGGCACCTATCGGCCCGGCACCTTGGTGAACCGCGGCCAGATGGCCACGTTCATCCGCAACTGGACCGAAACCGCGCTGGGCATCAGCCTGACCGTCCCCGACGAGCCGGCGTTTCCCGACATCGAGGGCACCACGCACGAAGAGGCGATCTCGGTGCTGGCCGAATCCGGGATCGTGGCCGGTCGTGACGACGGCAGCTACGGACCCGGAGGCACCGTCAACCGGGCGCAGCTGGCCCGCTTCATCCTGAACGCGCTGGACTACGCCGACAACCCGAACGTAACCGGCACCGTGCGTGCCGTGAGCGACACCGAATACTTCTCCGACGTGGTCGGCAGCTTTGCGCAGGCCGACGTCCAGGCGCTCGCGAGTGTGGGCATCGTCCAGGGCACCGAAGAGGGTGTCTACAGCCCGGCACAGCAGGTCAACCGGGCGCAGCTGGCCTCGTTCCTGATGCGCTCGGCCGACTTCATGGAGCGCGAACAGCGCTGGGAGCCGACCGCTGTGGTCGTCGAATACACCGTGTCGCTGGCCGGCGAGAACGAGGTCGAGGTCGATGAGGGCACCGGCGAGGTCCCCTTCGGGGTCGGCGAGGTCGGCGCCACCGGTGAGGCCGTGCTGACCATCAACGCCTTTGCGGGCACGCTGGACTTCGACGTGGACTACGCGAACGTGACCGGTCCATTCGGTGAAGCCCCGGGTGTGCACATCCACGAGGGTGACCTGGACCAGAACGGCGGCATCGTCGCCTTCCTGGCCACCGGCGAGGACGTGGAGGCCGAGGACGACCAGATGCTGGCCGGCTCCTTCGTCGAAGCCGATGTCGACCCCGAGGTGGATTTCCGCCTTGCGGACCTGGTCTTTGAGCCGGAGGCCTACTACGTCAACCTGCACTCGGATGCGTTTGAGGGTGGCGCCGTCCGCGGGCAGCTGCCGGACGGCGGGCAGGACCTGATCCCGTCGGTCGTGACCTTCAGCGCCACGCTGACCGGCGAGAACGAGGTCGGAGACCAGGGCGAATTGGGTGCTTCCGCGGAGGCGCAGGTCACCGTGGACGCGCTTCGCGGCGAGATCGCGTGGGAGATCGACTTCTCCGACGTGACCGGGCCGTTCGACGCGGCCGGGTTCCACATCCACGCCGGGAGCGAGGCGGAGAACGGGCCGGTCGTGGTGTTCTTCGCCTCGGACGCCGAGGTGGAAGCTGCCGAGGGGCATCTGCTCAGCGGCACCTTCACCGAGGCCGACCTGGACGCGGAGTCGGAGCTCGACTTCCGCGAGCTGCTCGAGACGCCGGAGGACTTCTACCTCAACCTGCACTCTGAGGACTTTCCGGGCGGTGCGGTTCGCGCCCAGCTCGGCTGAGGTTGGTTGAACGGTTGTGACGGTGGGTGCCCGCGCGCGACGCGGGCGCCCACCGCTGGTTGTTGGGCGCTGGGTGACTGGCCCGGCGGGGTCGGCCGCCGCGCTCCAGCCGTCCATTGAAGTGAGGTGACCTTCCGGCAGTCCGTTGGCTTCAGCGGACGGCCGCGCTGCGGCGGTCCGGCCCACTTCGGCGGTGGTCCCTGTCCTCGACCGCGTCCTCACCGCTGCGTGGAGGCACTGGCGATCTGTCATCGTCGCCAGGTCGCCGAGACGGTCCGCGAATTCGCACCCGCTGTTGAGGTCGATCATCTGCCGTAGGGCGACGCAAGCGCGGGTCAGGCGTTGAGCGCACTGCCTCCCGCGTCGCTTCGCTCCTTGCGTGGTCGTGATGAACGGCGATCGCGCCCTCATTGGCTGGTGACAGCGCATTGCGGAGAACGGGCCGCGGTGCGGCAATGTGAAAGGATGTGCACATCCTTGCGATCCATAGGTTCGGGAAGATGCGTGGACATGCATGCACGCGGCGTC
>JBDNIX010000133.1:0-2653 GCA_041688045.1 Nitriliruptoraceae bacterium | reverse complement strand
CGGCCCGGGCCCTGGCCGGTCGAGCCGAGAGGCGCAACGGTGAGGGTGCAGCGGCTAGCGATGCCGGTCACAGGTGCCGAGTCGTGGACGGTGGTCGATGACCAGCTAGCGCCGGTTGAGCCGGCCGAGCGGTTCCTGGCGCATCTGGCGGCGATCGAGCGGGCGCCGGGAACGGTCAAGGCGTACGCGCACTCGCTGCGGTTGTGGTTCGAGTTCCTCGGCTCGCGTGGCGTGGTGTGGGATGCGGCCGGGGTGGAGGAGGTGTCGCAGTTCGTGCGCTGGCTGCGGGCCCCGGCGGACAACGTCATCGTCCTCGACGCGTCGGTTACGTGTCGGTCGGCGGCAACGGTGAACCGGCATCTGGCCGGCCTGTTCGCCTTCTACTACTTCCAGGCGCGGGCGGGAGTGGAGCTGGCCGCAAGCCTGGTGGCGTGGCGACAGGTGCCGCGCGGCAGCTACAAGCCGTTCCTACATCACACCACGGCGGGGCGGCCGATCCCGACCCGTCCAGTCAAGCTCAAAGCGCCGCGGCGGCTGCCGGCCACGCTCACGCTGGAGCAGGTGACCGCGATCCTGGCGGCGTGTCTGCGGCTGCGCGACCGGTTCCTGTTCGCACTGCTGGCCGAAACGGGGATCGGCCAAGCGCTGGGGCTGCGGCATGCCGACTTCGTCTCTCGACGTCGGGAGGTGACCATCGTCCCTCGCGGCGACAACGTCAACGGGGCGCGAGCCAAGACCCGGACGGTGACGACGCTGCCGGTCTCGGCTCCGCTGGTGCGGCTCTACAGCGACTACATGCACACCGAGTATGGCGAGCTGGACTGCGACTACGTCTTCGTCGCCCTGTGGTCGCCGCCGGTGGGCCGCCCGCTGCGCTACCAGGCCGTCGCCCAGCTGGTCGAACGGCTCCGCGAACGAACCGGGGTGCCGTTCACCCCGCACATGCTCCGCCATTTCACGGGCGACAGAGCTGAACGCCGGCGCACACCTACGAGACGTCCAAGACTTCGCCCGTCACGCCGACCCAAAGACCACGATGCGCTACGACCGCAACCGCCACAGCCTCGACCGTCACGCCACCTACACCATCGCCCAGTACATCGCCGGATCCGAGTAGGGACTCCGGGCGTTAGCCTCGATGTTTCGTGCGCCCAGCACGCTGGAGGTGAACCATGAGGTGATCTGATAGCGAAGCTCGTCGTCGCCTGCCGGTGGGAGTCCGGTCCGGGTAGCTGCCAGGAGGCCCGGTAGCAGGCTGGCGGCTCGGTCTGGAAACGGGTCGGGTCGAAGCCCAGCGTCGAAAGCCCCTTGGGGGGAGCGACTGAGCGGTCCGTAGCATAAAGCGAAGCCTGCGGCGTCGTTAGAGGCCCACCTGCGGGTGGGGATAGAGAGTGCCGAGCCCCCGGAATCAGGGTGAAGGCCATGGAAGCGGTGAAGTACCTGGACGTGCAGCCGTGAAGGACTCTCCGGCGTATGGGGTGCGGAACGTTCAGACGGTGGCGGCGGGAACTGGGGAGGCCCTCCCCGGCCCGGCAGCCTGCGAGTGCTGTCGGAGTGTCGGTTCCTATAACCGGTGATCCCGGGAAGTGGAGGCGTGCCGGGTGGGCGTCGGAGGCGGCCGTAGTACTGCTTGAGCCGGTCGGACAACACAACCGTCGGTGAGGGAAGGGCCGCTGCTTCGTCTGTGCGTCACGTGCAGGGAAAGGCTGGCGAGTGCCGGAGACGGCTAGTACCGCCGAGTATGACAAGGTCCGAGAACTGCAACGAACTTCTGTGTCGCAACGTCGAACAACGCGCGGACACTCCGGATCGCCCCGCGTCGCGGGCTCGACCCAGTCCGTCAAGATCGGCCAGCAGATTCGGGTCGGTGTCGACCAGCCGCTTGCGGCCAGCCCCCTCACGACGCACCCGAGCCTGCGAGACGACCTCGCTGTCACTGCCGAGCTCCGTGACAGCCTTGGACACCGTGGTGTGGCTCATCCCCGACGCCCGTGTCACCGCAGCGATCCCCCACGCCCCAGAGCCTGCGCGTGGGCTCCCACCACCACCCACCGCTGACACTCATCCAACAGCGGCAACACCGTGGAGAACACCTGCGCCAGCCCTGCCTCGGTGACCTCCATACCCGCAGCCTAAAACCCAAGCCCTAACGGCCACGTTATTTCACGGAGGTTCCTAACGACCGACAGGGTCAGTCAGTACCAGCCAGTGGCGACCCGCCCACTGAAGAGGTTGCGGATCATAGTTGTCGTTGAGATGCAAAATGGCCGACACGCGTTCAGCGCATCGATCAGAGACGTACCCAACGACCTTCCCGCTGGCATTCACTTCCACTTCAACGAACTCGACGTGCAGTTCAGTATCACCTATGGCGAGTTGAGCCAGTACGTAGCCATCCTCGCCGCTTGACCGCGCAAGTCGCAGCTCGCCGACGGGTGGAGCGGGGGGCTTGGTGTCGTGGGTCTTCATGTTCCGATGTCTCCCTTGTTCGCCTCGGCCAAAGCCAACACTGGGCTCTCCACTTACTAAGCCGTTCGTAAATATGTGGACTATGCGGTGATGTAGGCGAGATGGGGATCGCCGAAGAATCCGCGCACGAGGTGTGGCATCTTCTGGAGCCGGCGGAGTGCGGAGATGGCCTTGGTCCGGAGGT
>JBDNIX010000132.1:0-7513 GCA_041688045.1 Nitriliruptoraceae bacterium | reverse complement strand
CGAGGTTCGCGACGGCACGCTGCTCGTCGACCCCGCCACGGTGCTGCCCGGCGGTCCGGCCGAGCCGGCCGACGCTATCGGCGAGGTGCTCCCCGCCGGGCAGGCCCACGCTTACGAGCAGGCATGGAACGGCGGGTTCTGTGCCGGCCACCAGCCCGAGCACGACCCGCCGAGCGTGCTCGACCCCACACAGCCGGCCGCCCCAGCGCCCGACAGCGCCGTGCCGGTCGACATCGACCGGGTGCCCCGACAGTTGCGTGACATGTTTGTCCCCGCCGCTCCGGTGGTGGCCATCGCAACCGATCCCACCGGGTCGTCGGATCGGCGGGTCGTCGCGACCCCGCAAGCCGATCCGCCGCTGCTGTTCGGGACCTCATGCGACCTGGTCTCGGCCGTGCCGCTACCCACCGGCTGGCTCGGCTACTGCCTCGAACGCACCCACGACGGTCAGCGGATCTCCAGCCTGTTCCCGTGGGGCACCACCTCGACGCCCACCGAGCAGCAGGTCCACGTCCCGGATGTTGTCGGCCTGGCGCTCGACGAGGCCCAGCAGATCCTCCGCGCTCTCGACCTCGAAGGACGGGCCGTGTCTGGAACCTTTGAAGGTCGAGCCTGGCAGGACCCCGACGACCCTGACGCGGTCGTGGTCAGCCAGGCGCCACCGGCCGGCACACTGGTCCGACCAGGCGAGATCGTCGGGTTCCGAACCGCCCTGATCGATCCCGAACTGTGTGCCGTGCTGACCGAGCTTCCGCCCCGGCAGGGCGACGCGATGGCCCTGGCGGCCACCGACGGCTACTGGGACGTGCTCGAACGTGCGAGACCGCACGCCGCCGAACCCCTGGCCCGCTACCTCGACGAACTCCTCACCCACCACGACGCAGGACTGCCGACCCAAGAGGCACCGGGCAAATCGATCGATTCCGTCGCCATCCACCACGACGCCTGCAGCCGCCGCTGACCGGCCCGTATCGCCGCCCTGTGGATGTTGACGGCAGTGGCACCCACGACATGTCACACTGTGGTCATGAGCCCGACCAACGCCACCGTCCAGCTGGACGAGGACCTCGCCCGCGAGGTCGCCCAGCGGGCAGCCGCACGCGGCGAGCCGCCCGAACAGCTGGTCGCCGAGGTGCTGCGCCGCCACTTCCTCCTCGAAGTGTTCGAGCGGATCTGGGCACGCAACCCGCACGAGCTCACCGAGGACCAAGCCCTCACGCTGGCCAACGAAGAGCTCGACGCCATGCGGGCTGAGCGGCGCGCCCAACGTGGCGACGGACCCGCCTGACGGTGCGAGTGGTCATCGACCCGAACGTCTACATCGCGGCGGCCTGTCCCCCTCGGGCACCCCGGCGCAGCTGATGCGCCACTGGCGGCTGCGCCAATTCGACATGATCGTCAGCACCAAGCTGATCGAGGAACTCGACCGAACCCTGCGCCGAGACCGGTTCCGGGACTACGTCGCCCTTGAGGACGTCACCGACCTCATCGACGAGCTCCGTCGCCGCGCGGAGCCCGCCGACGGCCAGGAGCACCACGCCCCGGTCAGCCGCGACCCCAACGACGACTACCTGATCGCGCTCGCGCTCGAAACCGACGCCGACGCACTCGTCTCCGGTGACCGGGACCTCACCGACCTGGTCGGACCGCCCGTGCGGATCCTCACCCCCCGCGCGCTGCTCGACCAGCTCACCACCACCCCCGACACATAGCCGGCCACACGGCGCACCCGCGGACGCTCCCAGTCCGCCCGTCACATCGCGCCCGTCGACGCGGCCACTCCCCTTCCAGGAAGGCCAACTCACCCGACGACCACGGGATCGTCGATGCCCTGTCGCCCGCCACAGGGCGTCAGACCAGCACCCATTCACCCCGTCAGAACATGACACAACTATCGGACTGTTCCCGTTGGGGCGCCATCGCCGACGTCACACCCCGCTGACGGCCCAAGGGGCAACCCGCTGCCGCGGTCGTTCCCCCGTTCGAGCACCGCACCTTTGGTCCACGTTCGCGGAGGCTTCTCGGAGCAAGCAGCAGGCCGTCCTTCCGCCGGGGCCACACCGGTTCACTGACACGGAAATGCGCGGGTCCTACACCTGAGCGCGCAACGCGGCCCTTGGCCCGAAGGACCGGGGTCAACCGCAAGATCGTGGCAGGCAGTGACCACGGCTGGGCACCGCAAGGGCCGGGGCGAATTGCGGTCGGTCCGGGGTAAGGCATCCCTTGTCACCGTGGCCGGACGGCTTGGCCACTCCCGGACGGAAACCTCCCACACTGAGTGCAACGTTCGCAACATGACATCAGGAATAGTAGGATCGTTGCATCGCTCTGGAGGAGATGATGTCCACGCTTGGGTTCATCACTGCACCGTCGGTCAGCCCGGAGCTGGACCACGCCGCCGTCGAGGTGGCCCGCGAGCGTCGGCTTCGGCGCGACGACCTGATCTCAAAGCAGCCATCATTCACCGCTGACATGCTGGCGGACGGACGTGGCATCAGTGCTGGCAGCATCCGCTCGTGGCTGCACCGCCAGCGCAAACGCGGACTCGTCACCGTCGAGCATGACGGAACGGTCCTCGTGCCGTCCTTCCAGTTCGACGCAGACCTGCAACTGCGTGGTGACGTGGGCCGGCTGAACGGGCGGCTTGCGGCCGCCGGCTTGGACAGCTGGGCGACTTGGGCCTGGTGGACGGGGTATCGCGCCACGCTCGAGGCGGCCCCGATCGACCTGCTCGATAAGGGCCGCGCCGACGCGCTTACCGACGCTGTTGACCGGCTCGCCGACCCGCAAGGGTGAAGCTGCCCCCGTGCGGTGACCGCCACTGTTCCGTCGCGCGCCCGCTCGACCGGCTGGTCGCAGCCGTCGGCGAGCACGTTCTGCCTGCTGGCAGCGACCTCGCCCGCGGTCACCGCACCGCCCAGTCGGCGACTGGGTTTCCCCCCGCCGGGTCAGGGCGTCCCGGCAGGTTCTCTCCCCTGCCCGACGTGTCGCACGCCTACGCCGCACGGCTCGCCTCCGCTGCCGTGCTCGAGACAGCGTTGCGCGACGTCAATGCTCAGGATCGGTTGGTCGTCGCGCCCCAGATCGTCGGGTGGTCGGTGTCGCAGATCGCCACCACCCGCGCAGTACAGCTCGCCGATCTGCGCGACCCGGCTCTGTCAGCTCTCGAGGTGCGCCCTGAGCAGCTCACGTTGACCGGGCCCGCGCACTACCGGCGCACCGGCCAATGGGCCGCTGCCCTTCGCGACCTCGGGTTCGACGGCATCATCTGGCATTCGCGGCAGGCTGCCCTGCACCGCGAACGAGCACAGCAGATCGGTGGGCTCGCGCAGCTCGCCTTGTCGCACGCGGCAATCGAAGCGTTCGTCTACTGGGGGGAGCCTGACGATGACCTGTTCGCGTCAGGGGGCAACGCCCCCATCAACCTGCTGGCGCCGAACGGCACACCCGACCGGCTCGTCGTTGATCTTGCCGCGCTCCTTGGTCTGCACCTGGAGCTGAACCCACCGGCGCATACGACACGGCGGACTGTGGTGTACGAGGTACAAGGCGACCTCGACTGAGCACAGAGCGCTGCAGCGCTCTGTGCTCTTGCCAACCTGTTCACACGGTCGGCCGAAGCGCCGTGAGAAGATCGCCCTGGACGTCTCCACGGTTCGGGGGAGTGATGCGAAGTGAAGCTCCATTCCGCTGGCGTGCAGCAACCGCACGGTGAGAACGGCGCCCTGTCGCGTCGCCGCAGCCCTCCCGGCCGAGGTCCGGTAATCGTCCATCGGAGCCCAGCGCCGTGACCAGTCGTGACCAAACGTGACCACCCCGGAGCCGCAATGGCTCCCCTGACTGCCCAGATTCGTCGTATTTCGCCAGGTTCGAGCCATTGGTCGCACCTGAAAATCGTGGTGTCGGCGGTTCGACCCCGCCCCTGACCACCTCCGAATTCGGGCTCCTAGACCCCTCACGGGGTATGCAGAACCTGCAACCTCGAACTCTCGACGGCGTCGCCGAGGTCCAGGGAGGCCGCGCAGAATGCCAGGTTGCGGGTCTTGCGCACCCCATGGCACCTCTAGAAGCCCGTCTTCTGCCTTTCTGCCGTTCGCGCAAAGTGGGGCCGTCTTGGGACCACCGTCCAAATCCGTCCAACTGACAGCTGCCTCAGCGACCGGCATCTCTCTCAGTTCGCCGTCTTTCGCTCAGTTCGCCTGAGACCACACGATTACGCGTCACGCTGTCCCGGGTTGGTCCTCGTCGGCCCGTTTCGTCCCTCCAACACCGCGACGGCGATCACGGCCACTCGGAGCTGAGGCGGGCCTCGACGATGCGCGAGCGGAACAGGTAGGGCTCGGATCGTCCTCGACGTTCGATGATCCCCCGGTTGGCATCGAGGCGCATCGCGGTCGGGCCTGCTTGCGAGGCGGTCTCGTAGCCCATCGCGCGAGCGATGTTGGTCAGGGTCCGCTGATCCACCGGGAGCCCGGCCATCACCTCGACCATTTGGCGTTCCTTCTCCGGGAGCCGTTCGAGGAGTCGGTCGACGTGCTGGATCGCTTCTGGTCGTGCCCAGTTCCAACCACGCATCACGTCGTCGACGTGGAGGATCACGTCCGTCCCGGTGTCCCAGGCCTGCTGGCCGGCCCACTGGAAGAGGAATGGGTCTCCGTAGCCCAGCTCGACGATACGTGCAGCAGCTTCGGGGGTCATCGCTACGCGTTCTGTCCGACCGTTGACCGCGACCTCCCAGCCGTCACGGACGAACGTTCTCAACGAGAAGTGCAGGTCAGCGTCCTCGAGAGGCGTCAACAGGCTCGTCGCGAACCGCCGAGCGAACGTTGCCCCCCGCGCGACGAGCCGAGGTCGGGGAACTCGGGGAGTCCCGTGAGGCAGACCACGAGCGGCAAGAGGGTCGGAATCGTCCCGCCGGGCACGTCGGTCGGATCCTCGTGCGCCAGCGCGTCTCCGAGCGCGATCAAGAGTTGCGACAGCTCATCCCCATCCGTGGTGTTCTGCACCTCGTCGAGATGCACGAGCACGACACGACCCGCAACAGCGGCAGCTCGACCGAGCTCGACCAGCAACTGCCGCAAGGCAGCATGGACCGGGAGCCCGTCAGCAGGCTGCAAGCCCAACGACACGTGCATCATGGTGATCGTGTGCACGCGGTCGAGCAAGGCCCCGAGCCCGGCATCCTCCGCGAGCTGCAGGAGTGCATCCGCAAGCAGGCGCAGAGGACTGCCGCCCCGCGGCACCCTGCTCTGCGGGTGTCGCGTGCCGTGACAACACGGCGGCGGTTGGGAGGTTCGCGAACGGTTCTCGCATCGGTATTCGCGCGGTTGCCCTCGTCGCTTATCCGCCGGAGCGTCGGCATTCGTCCGGCCGACGCCATAAGATGTGTACAAGATGACGTACAGGAGTGGCGATGCCGGAAACGATCAGTGAAGCGCGGACGCGGCTGCCAGCTCACGTGCGGCGCTTCCGCGAGCAGGGCCTGGATGCCGAGCCGGTGGTCTTCGGTGACCGACGTCAGCCCGACGCGGCGTTGCTGCCCTACGCGATGTTCGAGCTGCTGCTCGACGTTGCCGAGGACATCGCGATCGCCCAGCGCATCCGTCAACGCGATGACACCGATGATGGGAAGCGGACGACGCTCGCAGAAGCTGCGGACGAGTTCGGCGTCGACCTCGAGGCTCTGTGACCCTCCGGTTCGCGCGGGTGTTGTTCCGCGAGGAAGCGATGGATGACCTGCGCGGACTCGCCCAGCGGTCCCCGGCGACGCTCGTCGAGGTCTTCCGCCTGCCCAAATCGCTCGACGCGGATGAACTCTCTCCCGTGCCGTTGCACGACTACGCCAAGACGGGGGACTTGGCGGACTGCGGCAAGATCGTCGTAGCGGTGGAGGACGAACCCGAGCATCGGATCGTTGTCCGCGACCGAGGCGGCGGGGCCTTCGAGATCAGCGAGGTCGTCGCGGTCGAGGACCGCCTCGGCGACCTTCCCTACCTGCTTGCCGGGCTCCGCCTCGCTCGACTCGAGGATCCGGTCCGCAGGTCGGACGCCCAGCGCCGCGTGGACCGCATCCGTCAGTTGCGCAATCAGTAGCTCTCACCCACCCCTGGCACCGCGGCCAGCCCGGTCAGCATCAGTAAGAGTCCCGTGTAGTGGTGGATAGAGGGCCGGGGTCCGCTGACGAGGCGGGCCACCGTGCGACTCTCAGCGAGTTCCTTCCACGGAGCCCGAGAGCAGGCCAGCCACACGATGGCCCTCGACAGCCCGTCGACGCGAACCGCCAAGCTGAGCCCTTCAAGGATGAGCGCGGAGATCACATCGACCGGACGGGGCGAGTCATCGTCCTCGAGACCCACGGTGAGCGCCTTCCCATGAGGTCACCCAGCAGCTTGCAGCGCTCCGGGTCCGAGACCCGGAGCCGCCCGCGCGGCTCGACCGCCGGGACGGTGCCGTCATCCAAATCCGTCCAACCGACAATGCCCTCAGCGACCGCTATTTCGCTCAGTTCGCGTCAGACTGCGCACCTGAAAATCGTGGTGTCGGCGCTTCGACCCCGCCCCTGACCATCAGCCCGCATTTCGGGTCGTAGCGCCGGTTTTGAGCCCGAATCTGGCACTTTGGATCGCTTTCGTTTACGGCTCGTTCGCGGGCCGCCCGTCCAAATCCGTGCCAACTTCGATGGTGGCTTCCTGCTGCGCCTGTGGATAATCCGACGTGCTGGTGTCGAGGTCGGCGTCCGGTGGGTGGCGGAGCCGGCCGGAGCGAGCGCACGCCATGGGGATGAGACAGCTACCCTCGAGCGCCTTCCCGGTGCGCTTCCAGCATGACCGTGCCTCCTACGCGGCCGCCTACCTGACACGCGAGCTCGCCGAGGAAGCCGAACCGCTGCTTCGGGCTGCCGTCATGGCCCGTCGATGCGGAAAGGCCGACGTTGATCACGACGCCGTGGCAGCCCCTTCCATCGAGGGGTCCGGCCCAACGCTCGGCCCGGGTACCGACGCCTGAGCAGGTGCGGTCCTCATCGGCTGCGGCAGCACAGCTGATCGACACGATCCTCACCGACGTCGTCCACGATCGAGTCGAACGAACGCCGGCACCCGACGAGGTGCTGACGACCGGACAGGCAGCCGTGATCCTCCGCGTGTCCCGCCCAACCCTGGTCAGCTGGCTCGAATCAGGCAGCATCCCGTTTCACTGATGCGGCGCACATCGGCGTGTGAACCGCACCGACGCCCTCGCCTACCATGAGGGGGACCGGGCCAGACGATCAGGCGATGGCAGCCAGAGCTAGTGGTCCGTTACGTAAGTTGCTTTAGGGCTCTCCACTTAACCGGAGTGACCCCAACATCTGGTTCTGGCACGCGGACGGAACCCCAACATGTTGTGCCTCCCCGCGCTTGGCTCCGCTTAAGTGGAGAGCCCTAAGTTGCTTTTCGGTTAGCCTGGATTTCCGGTCAGATAGTTGGGTTGAGGTTCGGTGGAGGGTCAGCGTGGGGGGAAGGTGAACCGCAGG
>JBDNIX010000131.1:0-3398 GCA_041688045.1 Nitriliruptoraceae bacterium | reverse complement strand
GCCCCGCCGGCGCTCGGCTCACGGCGACCACGAACCTGCCAGGTCGTCGAGCAATTCGAGGATGGCGGCGGCGCTGCGTTCGCCTGCCCGGCCGTCCCACAGTGGCGGGCGCTCGGTCGGGAACGTGACCTGGCCGCCGAGGATCGCCTCGGCCGCGGGGGCCAGTTCCTCCGGCGTGACCAGGCGGTTGGTGCCGTGCGTGATGGTGATGGGCCGTTCGGTGTTGGGCCGGACCGTCAGGCAGGGGACGTCGAGGATGGTGGTCTCCTCCTGCACGCCGCCCGAATCGGTGATGACCAGGTCCGCGTCGGCGACCAGGGACAGGAACTCCACGTAGCCGAGCGGGTCGATGATGTGCAGGCCGTCGCCCGTCACCAGGCCGAGGTCCGCCAGGCGCTGCCGTCCGCGCGGGTGCAACGGCACCACCACGTCGATGGTCTTCGCGACCTGCTTGAGCGCGTCGACGATGGTCTGCGCGACTGCCGGGTCGTCGACGTTCGCCGGGCGGTGCAGCGTCGACACCGCCACGCGGTCCGGCAGCCCGTTGGCCGCGCGCACCGGAGCGCCGTCGAACCGGTCGCGCGTCCGCAGCAGGGTGTCGATCATCGGGTTGCCGACGAACCGGATCCGGTCGACCTGGCAGCCCTCGTTGGCCAGGTGGGCGTACGCCTCCGGCGAGGTGACCAGCAGCAGATCGGTCAGCACGTCGGTGACGCGGCGGTTGACCTCTTCGGGCATGGTCATGTCGAACGACCGCAGCCCCGCCTCCACGTGCACCAGCGGCACGCCCAGCTTGGAACACACCAGCGCCGCCGCCAGCGTTGAGTTGATGTCCCCGTACACCACCATCACAGCCGGCGACCGCTCCAGCACGGTCGTCTCCAGGCCGGTCATCAGCGCGGCGGTCTGCACGGCGTGCGACCCCGATCCGACCCCGAGGTTCACGTCCGGCTCCGGGATCCCCAGGTCGCGGAAGAAGATGTCGGACATCTTCTCGTCGTAGTGCTGACCGGTGTGGATCAGGACCTGGTCGGCGTCCCGGGCCGTCAGTGCATCCACGACCGGCGCGGCCTTCATGAAGTTCGGACGTGCGCCGACGACGTGCGCGATGGTGCGTGACATGCGTTCGACCCGATCGGAGGGGAGCCCGGAGCATCAGCCGCCGGCAGCCGCCGCCAGCGGGGAGCAAATGCCCTCGGCGACCAGCCACGACGATGCGCCTGGCAGACTACCGCTGCCGCCCGTCCGGACGGCGAGGGTCTGAACGGAGGCACGATGTCCCTGGCTCGGCTGCTGCGCACGATCGCCCGGCGCGCCCTGACCGACCCGATCGGGATGGTCCGCCTGGTCGTCACCCGCATCGTCGACGAGCCCGCGCACGTCCTGGTCCGCGCCCTCGGCATGCTCCCCGAGCGACCGCGCCGTACCGCCGCCCGCATCCTCGACGTCAAGGGCCGGGCGCTCGGGCTGATCGCCCCCCGCGCCGGGTGGCCGCTGCTGTTCCGCCTGGCCGCCCTGGACGCCGACGGCCGTCGCCGCGACGCGCTGGACCTCGCGCGTCGACGCGGGCCGGCCTGCGCCGCGACCGGTCGCATGGCGGTTGCCGGCTGGCTGGCCGAGGTGGATCGTGCCGAACAGGGTCTGGAGCTGATCGCCCCGCTGCCGTCCGTACCGCGGGTGCAGCGGGTCCGCGGACGGGTGCGGTGGCGGGCGGGGGACTGGGTCGCCGCCCGTGACGAACTGGCGGCCGCCGCCGCGCTCGACCCCCGTCCGACCACGCTGCGGATGCTCGACCGGATCGAACAGGACCTGCGCGCCGTCACCCCCAGCTGGCTGCCCGACGTCCCGTCCCCGGCCGCCCGCGCGATCGTCACCGCCATGGGCGCGCCCACACCCGGCCGTGCCGTGCACCTCATCAACAACAGCCTCCCGCACGTGCAGACCGGCTACACGGTCCGGGCGCAGCGCATCGCGCTGACCCAGCGCGCCAACGGCATCGACCCGGTCATGGTCACCAAGCTGGGGTTTCCCTGGCGGCAGGGCATCGGCGACGCCGCTGCCCGCGAGGAGGTCGACGGCGTGCCCTACCTGCACGTGCCCGACGCCGGCGGGGACACGATCTTCGGCACGGCCGAACGCGTCGATCGCGCCGTCGAGCGTGCCGGGCCGCTGATCGCCGCCGAGCGCCCCGCGGTGCTGCACCCCACGACCCCCTATGACAATGCGCAGCTCGCCCTGGCCCTTGGCCGCCACCTCGATGTGCCTGTGGTCTATGAACTGCGCGGCTTCCTGGAGGAGACCTGGGTGTCGCGCGCCGGCTCACCCGACGCGATCGCCGCCGCCGAGGCCAGCGACCGCTACCGCCTCACCCGCGACACCGAAGGGTGGTGCGCGGCGCAGGCCGCCCACGTCGTCACGCTCGGCGAGGCGATGAAGGCCGACCTGGTCACGCGCGGCGTCTCCGCCGAGCGCATCACCGTCGTCCCCAACGCCGTCGACCTGTCCGCGTTCACACCGTCGCCGGACGGCCAGGCGGGGCGGCGGGTCCGCTCTGGGCTTGGTATCCCCGACGACCGGGTGGTGGTGGGCTACATCTCGTCGCTGGTGCCCTACGAAGGCGTCGAGGTGCTACTGGCCGGCGCCCGTGAACTACTGGATCGAGGCAGCAACATCGAGGTGGTGGTCGTCGGCGATGGCACGGCTCGGGCCGGCTGGGAGCGCGAGGCCGGTGAGCTGGGACTGTCCGGACGCTGCCGGTTCACCGGCCGGGTGCCGCACGCGGAGATCCAGGGTTACTACGAGGCGATCGACGTGTTCGTCGTCCCGCGCCGCAACGAACGGGTGTGCCGGCTGGTGACGCCGCTGAAGCCGGTGGAGGCGATGGCGCTGGAACGCTGCACGGTGGTCAGCGACCTGCCGGCCCTGGCGGAGATGGTGGAGGAGGGCGTGACGGGCCGGACTTTCGCGGCGGAGGACCCGGTCGCGCTGGCCGACGTGGTCGGGCCGCTGGTCGACGATCCGGGGCTGCGCCGGCGCCTGGGCGCTGCGGCCCGGGAGCGGGTGACGCAGGAGCGGACGTGGGACGCCAACGGCCGCCGCTACCTGGATGTCTACCGGTCGGTCGGCGCGATGTGACGGGGGGGTTGCGGTGCGGTGAAGCGGATCGACCTTCCCGCGGCCTGTTCGCTTCAACGGCGCAGTGGTCTTGGTCGTGCGTTGTGCGTGACGACCGCCCACGTGCGCTGAGGCGTGTACCTGCGGGGATATCGTCAGTGCGCTCTCTCGTGGAGCAGCGGTGGGTACGAAGCGAACGTCGCCGTGGGCCGCCAGGCGAACCATCGCGTGGCAGTCGGACGAACCAGATCGGCGAAGGGGTCTTGGCAACGATGCGCGATCTG
>JBDNIX010000130.1:0-9332 GCA_041688045.1 Nitriliruptoraceae bacterium | reverse complement strand
CGGCGGCTCACCCGGGATGACGACGTCGAGGTCCAACGCCGGCACCTGACGTCCACGGGCCTTCATGGACCGAACCTTGTGGGCGGCGCGGGCGCCCTCGCGCACGAACAGTCCCGCCCCGAGCAGTACCGTGGAGGTGAGCGCCAGCGGCGCAGGTCCGGGAAGCGTGCGACGTTCCGGCGGCGTTCTGCGAACACGCGAGGCGAGGGTCATGTCGCCGGAGGTTACGGCCCCTGCCGTGACCACTCGCCCAACCGAACATTCGCCCAACCGAACACTCGAAGGACGGCACGACGTGCGAGGACATGGTGGGATGCCGATGCGCCCGATGGGCGACGTCGATGAGCTCAAAGCGCGAGGTCTCGACCGCACCGTGGTCCGGCGCGCGTGGGGACTGACCCGCCCCTACCGCAAGCGATTGGTGGGCTTCCTCCTGCTGATCATCGCCACGTCGGCCGCTGGCGTCGTTCCGGCCCTGTTGATCCGCCACATCATCGATGTGGCGATCCCGTCGGAGAACACGAACCTGCTGGTATGGCTGTTCGTGGCGATGCTGGGTATCGGGATCACCGTGGGTGCCATCTCGATGGTCGAACGGTGGCTGGCCTCGTCGATCGGTGAGGAGTTCATCCTCGACCTGCGCACGATGCTGTTCCGTCACGTCCAGTCGATGCCGATCGCCTTCTTCACCCGCACGCAGACCGGATCGTTGATCACGCGGCTCAACAATGACGTGATCGGTGCGCAGCGGGCCTTGACGGGCACCCTCGGTGGCATCGTCGACAACCTCATCGGTGTCACGGTGACCTTGATCACGATGCTGGTGCTCGAGTGGCGCGTGACGCTGGTCGCGGTCGCCCTGTTGCCGCTGTTCATCATTCCGGCACGTATCGTCGGCCGCCGCCTGCAGGCGCTGTCGCGTGAGGCGATGGGCGTCAATGCGGAGATGAACACCGTGATGACCGAGCGCTTCCACGTCGCAGGCGCGCTCCTCGTGAAGCTGTTCGGCCGCGTCGATCACGAGGTAGACGGGTTCCACGGCAAGGCCGAACGGGTCGCCAGCATCGGCGTCAAGCAGGCCATCACCGGCCGGGCGCTGTTCGCGGCCCTCGGCTTCGTCGGGACGGTCGCCACCGGGCTGGTCTACCTGATCGGCGGGTTCATCGTCATCAACGACAACCTCGAGGTCGGCGAGGTGGTGGCCCTGGGGCTGCTGGTGACCCAGCTGTACGGACCCCTCGCCCAACTGTCCAACGCGCGAGTCGATCTGATGACGGCGCTGGTGAGCTTCGAACGGGTCTTCGAGGTGATCGACCTTCCGGTCGCCATCAGCCAGGCCGACGACGCCATCGACCTGACGGATCCGACGGGGCACGTCACGTTCGACCACGTGAGCTTCCGGTTCCCGGCCGCGGGTGAGTCCGCGCTGGCGTCGCTGGAAGGTCCCCGTTCCGAGCACGGCGAGGATGCCTCCGACTGGATCCTGCAGGACATCGAGGTCGACATCCCGCCCGGATCGATGGTCGCCATCGTTGGTCCGTCGGGCGCAGGCAAGTCCACGCTGTCGTCGCTGGTCCCGCGCCTCTACGACGTCACCGAGGGCCGGGTGCTGCTGGATGGCCACGACGTCCGTGACCTCACGTTGACGTCACTGGCGGGAGCGATCGGTGTGGTGAGTCAGGATGCCCACCTGTTCCACGACTCGATCGCCATGAACCTGCGCTACGCCAAGCCCGACGCCACGGACGACGAACTCGTCCGTGCAGCGACCGCGGCCCGGATCCACCCCCTCATCGAACGACTCCCCGACGGCTACGACACCATCGTCGGCGAACGCGGCTACCGGATGTCCGGCGGCGAGAAGCAGCGCCTGTCGATCGCCCGGGTGCTCCTGAAGGACCCGGCCGTCGTGGTGCTGGACGAAGCGACTGCCCACCTGGACACCGAATCCGAGCGGTTGGTGCAGGCGGCACTGGCAGAGACGCTCGAGGGACGCACCAGTCTGGTGATCGCCCACCGCCTGTCGACAGTCGTCGACGCCGACGTGATCCTGGTCATGAAGGAGGGGCGCATCGTCGAGCGGGGCACGCACGTCGAACTGATCGACCGTGGCGGGTTGTACGCCGACCTGGCCCGCACGCAGTTCGCTGGCGCCCCGACGACGGCGGGCTGACGCCTGCGGTTCAGGTCAAGGGCGGGACCTGCTGATCAACCGGGGGGTCGTCGTCTGCCGGCGGCGTCCCCGTGTCCGGTGCAGGCTCGTCCGACGCAGCGGCGTCCGGCGCGGTCTCGTCGGGTGAGGCCGGAGCAGACTCCGGCGCCTCCGACGACTCGGTGGCAGCCTCCGACGGCTCCGGCTTCTCCGAGGCAGCCTCCGACGGCTCGGGAGAAGCCTGCGGTGACTCCGGGGCGGCGTCGCCCTCCCCCTCACTACCGTCTGGCAGACGGCGCTTGGTTGCACCGGACGCCCACTCCAGGGCCTTGCTGTGCCGATCGTCCGGCGTGATGCCGGCCGCGACCATGTGGTCGAAGATCGCCTTCGCGGGTTCGTGCGCGCCACGCTTGGCGTGCGCCCACATCAGCTCGCGAAAGGTGGGTTCGTCGACCGACACCTTGGCCGCCTGCAGGGACCCGATGAGCTCGCCGGCGGTCTCCAGGGAGCCGCTTCGGATCAGCCCACCCACCAGCTTCGAGGCATCCGCGCTGGTCGGCGCCACCTTGTTCTGCAGCATGTGTTGCAGGAGGGCGAGGGCCTCGTCGCCGCGCTTGGCGGCTGTCAAAGCGTTCAGCAGCGACCCGTAGTGACGGCCGTGGGTCAGCGTCCCGGAGGCGCGCAGCTCCTCGAGCATGGTGCGGGCCTCATCGAGGCGCTTGGCCCGGATGAGCCGCTCCACGATGTCCCGTGCGGCCCGCCGATCGATCGGTACGCCGCTGTGTGACATCACCTTGTAGAGCCCGTACGCGACGTTCAGTTCGCCGACCTTCAGGTGGCCGGTGAGGACATCAGCGGCCCGCGGCGGCGGGATCGGGATGCCCAACATCAGCATCCAGTCGATCACGCCGCTGGCCGCAGCCAGCCGCTTGGACGACAGGCTCAGATCGATCAGGCCGTCGAGGTTGTCGCCGGAGGGGATCCGACCATCGTCGGCCAGACCCAGCGCCGCAGCCCAGGCACCGTCGACATCGCCACCGGCGAGGTAGGCCTGCAATACCGCATTGCGGTGGAAGCTCGTCGGTTCCGCCCCATCGCCCCGCATCGACTCCAGGGCGGCCTCCGCGGCTTTCGCGTTCCCGGCTTTGGCGTGGGCGAGAAGCAGTTCGGTGTGGACGTCGCCGGGGAACGCCACCCCGGCGCTCTGCAGCTGCGCCAGCAATCCCATGGCACGTTCGGTGTGCCCGGCCCGCGCGATCAGCGCGATGAGTTCGGTGGCCAGCTTGGGATCCGGCGCACGGCCCACCTTGAGCATCAGATCGATCAGCGAGCGGGTGTCCTTGATGGCCCGACGGTCGAGGCAGTCGCTCAGCAACCGCGTGTAGTCGGCGTCGCTGGCGGCCTGGCCCCGCTGCGCCATCTGACGCACGACCGCGCGGGCCGCGGGGAAGCGGCTGGCGGTCAGGTAGATACTGAGGACGCTGGCCGCGTGCTCCGCGGGCGGCTCGATGCCTTCGGCGTGCAACTGGTCGAGTTGCCCGAGTGCATCCTCCGCACGGCCGGCGTGTCCGGTGGCCACGGCAACCTGCCATCGGGTCGAGCTGTCGACGTCGACCCCGGCTGCCGCCATGCGGTCCAGGACCTGTCGAGCTCCGGCGAGATCACGGCCATCGAGATGTGCCCGGAGCAACAGCTGCCAGTGATGCGGTTCGATCGGGACCTGCCGCTGCTCCATCGACGCGAAGACCTGCTGCGACATCCGCAGATCGCCCGAGAAACGGCGAAGTGCATCCCCGTATTTGTCGCCCTCACCCCGGAGCTGCGTACCTGGGTCCTGACTATCGGTCATCATCGCGGCTGTCCTCCCCGTGCCCGCCCCCCAACCCGGGAGCGCGGAGCGTCCACGGGTCGAGCGCTGGCTGGCGCACCTGCACCACGTACGCCGGTGGCCGACCGGCTCTCGGTCGTGGGCGGGACCGTACCCGAGCCCGGTAGCGTCGGGCGAGCGTGGCCCCCTCGGCGCCGCCGAAGGAGACGTGGGTGTCGGTGCGGGAAGGAGACGTGGGTGTCGGTGCGGGAATTGGTGGTCCTCGGCACGGCGAACCAGGTCCCCACGCGCACCCGGTCACACCATGGCGCCTTCCTCCGCTTCGATGACCAGGGCATCCTGCTGGACCCCGGTGAAGGCACGCAACGACAGATGACGTTCGCGGGCGTCACCGCCTCCCAGGTGACGCGGATCTGCATCACGCACGCCCACGGAGACCACTGCCTCGGCCTGCCCGGCGTCATCCAACGGTGCTCGCTCGATGGCGTCAGCCGAACGGTCCCGGTGCACTTTCCGCGTGCCGCGACGCCGCATATCGAACATCTCGCGCACGCCTCGGCGTTCGAAGCCGTCACGCCGATCGATCTTCGGCCGGCGGAGCCCGGACCCGTCGAGGTGGCGGGTTCCCTGCAGGTCGAGGCCGCGGCCCTCAGCCACGCGATCCCGACCCTGGGATGGCGGTTCACCGAACCGGACGGGTACCGGATGCTGCCGGACCTGGCTGCCGCCGCCGGTGTCCACGGCGCGGACCGCGCGCGCCTCCAACGAGACGGGTCGGTCCAGGTGGGCGAGCGCACCGTCCTGCGCACCGAGCTCAGCGAACCCCGCCGCGGACAGAGCGTCGCCTTCGTAATGGACACCCGTCCGTGCGACGGCGCCCGCGAACTGGCCGACGGCGTCGACCTGTTGGTCATCGAGGCCACCTTCCTGGAAGATGAACGCGCCCTGGCCGACGAAGCCGGGCACCTCACCGCCGGTCAGGCCGCGACGATCGGTCGTGATGCGGGCGCACGCCGCGTCGTGCTGACCCACTTCTCGCAGCGTTACCCGGATCTCGGCAGCCACCTCGAGGAAGCACGGCGGGCCGCTCCCGATCTGGATGTCGTGATCGCGAACGATCTCGACCGCGTCCCCGTTCCGGCCCGTCGGTGAGTCGACAGCCCTGACCGGGCCGACGGGGACGGGCGGCTACAGGACGTGCTCCAGCCCGATCACCAGGCCATCGAGCGACGCCACCTCGCGGCAGGCGAGCAGCACACCCGGCATGAACGACGTGCGGTCGAGCGAGTCGTGCCGCAGTGTCAGCGTCTGGCCTTCACCGCCGAAGATGACTTCCTGGTGCGCGACCAGGCCGAGCAGGCGCACGCTGTGGATCCGGACCTGATCGTGCTCGGTGCCGCGCGCCCCGGGATGGGCCTCGTCACCCATGGGGGCGTCCGGGATGTGTTGGCGCGAGCCGGCGATGAGCTCCGCCGTGCGCAACGCCGTCCCGGACGGCGCGTCGACCTTGCGGTCGTGATGCAGCTCGATGACCTCGACATGTGGGAGGTGGCGTGCGGCCTCCTCGGCGAACCGCATGAGCAGGACCGCACCGATGGCGAAGTTCGGGACGATCAACGCGTTCGCCCGACCGCCGGCCGCTATCGCCACCGCCCGAGCCATGTCCGCGGCGGCAAGGCCGGTGGCGCCGACGACCGCGTGGATGTCCCGCTCCAGAATGCCGACGAGGTTCTGGCCCACGCTCGCCGGACCGGTGAACTCGACGGCGACGTCGCATGCCGCCTCGGTCAGTGCATCCAGATCATCCGCGACCACGATGTCCGAGTCGATACCGGCCACGTCCGCGAGTCCGTCGCCCCGACGCGACGGATCGACCGCAGCAACAAGATCGAGATCCCCGGCGGCCGCCAGGGCGCGGCAGACCTCGGCGCCCATGCGCCCCGCTGCGCCGACCACCCCGATACGCACGTCGTCCATCCTGTCGTCGCTGTGGGCACGGAGACTAGCCGCCAAGCTCGACGCGTCAGCCCGCCGAACCGGCGACGCGGGCGAGCGCCGTCTCGGTCGTCGTCCGCGGGAACGGCGACCGCTGCAGCACGCTTTCCCGCGTCCGGACGCCTCCCTGCGCTTCGCGGCAGAGCGACGCCAGTTGGGCGATACCCGCCTGCTGCTGAGCAACGAAGCCGTGGTCGGTGACCGCGCCGTGACCGGGCACGATCACCTCGGGACCGAACTGTTCGACGGCGGCCAGCGTCGACGGCCACTGATAGGGGTACGCGTCCCCGAATTGGGGCGGCGCCCCAACTTCGACCAGGTCACCGACGACCAGCACGTCCGCATCGGGCACGTGGACCAGCAGGTCATGGTCGGTGTGGCCCCGACCCAGATGCAGCAGATCGACCTCCCGTCCGCCGAGGCCCAGCCGCTGCCGGTCGCGGAAGGTGTGGTCGGGAGTGACGATGTGACTGGCACGCAGATGCGCATGGTCGTGCTCTGGGACCCAGGCGGGGACGTCGTCGAGATGGCCGGGCCCGAGCCCCAGCAGGGCCTCGCGGCAACCGACGGTGCCCCAGATGGGAACGTCGGGAAATGCCCCGGCACCCAGGCAGTGGTCGAGATGGGCGTGCGTGAACGCGAGAACCGTGACCGGATCGACCGGCAGCTCGGCGAGGTGACCACGAAGCTCCGCAGCCTCCCGCAGCGACGTCCGGACATCGACCAGCAGCACGTGCCGCTGTCCCGCGACGACGGTCACGTTGACGTCGTACGGGTCGTATCGGCGGACCCAGATTCGGTCCCCGATCTCCTGCCAGCCCGTGACCGCTCCCATGCCGGACCGTCACCGCATCCCGGCCGGGGAGCGCACTGCCGCGGCGGCGTCGCTCCACAGCGCGCGGTATGCCTCGCCGGCACGTCCGGTCAGCACAGCCCGCAGCGGATGGGGATCGATGGCCATGCGCTCGACCCGGCTGTCGGTCGGCACCGTCACCTCGCTGAACCCGTCCGGAGGTCCGTCACCGTCCACGAGATCCCGATGCAGGCCTTTCCGACGGTCCACCATGGTCAGGAAGGCCAGCAGCCGCGGCCGCTCGGCGATGTCCATCGCGTCGATCTCCGCGTACAGATCCGCGTACGCGGACCACGCCAACGGGCCGGCGGTCAACGGAACCACGACCAGATCGGCGGCCTGGAGCACGGCTGCGGCCACTTCCGACACCGATGGCGGGCAATCCAGGACGATGACATCGAATACTCCGCCTGCCCCCCGGACGACGGACCGCAGCTGATGGCGACCGGCATCACCCAGATGACGGTCGAGGCGGCGCAGCGACAGATCAGCCGGGAACACCTGCAGCCGTTCCTGCATGGTCGGTCGCGCCCCCGCGACCAGCGATCCCCCGTCGAGCAGACGTTCCACGTCGCCGTCGGAACCCCGGTCCGCACCGGCTAGCCGCGTGGCGGAACCCTGCGGATCCAGGTCCCACAGGAGCGTGCGATGCCCGGATGCCGCGGCGTTCGCGGCCAGGGCGAACGCGGTCGTGGTCTTGCCGACCCCGCCCTTGTGGTGATAACTGGCGATCGTGTGCACGCGCGGCGCTCCTGACCCGAGGCTGCCACCGACTCTATAGGTGCACGACCCGACACGGCGGGTGATCCGCCGGCGCGCCCTCCGACCGACGCCTCACTCCACGGCTGACACGAACCGGTCGACCTCGTCGTCCGCGAACGGCCCGACCACGGCCAGGTTGCGCGGCCGCGACAGAATTGAGGTGGCGACACGGCGGACCTCGTCGACGTCCACCTGCTCGATGCGGGCCAGTGCCTCGTCGACCGTGACGATCGGAACGCCCGTGGCGACCTGCTTGCCGATGCGCGACATCCGTGACCCGGTGTCCTCGAGCCCCAGGACCGTGCCACCCTTCAGCGCGCCCTTGGCGCGTTCGACCTCGTCCGCCGTGACATCCGTCCCCACGCGGTCGAGCTCGTCCCGCAGGACCGTCAGCACCTCGTCCACCTTGCCGGGCGACGTGCCGACGTACGCGCCGACCAACCCACCGTCGGTATACGACGACGCGTAGCTGAACGTGGTGTAGGCCAGCCCACGAACCTCGCGGATCTCCTGGAACAGCCGCGAGGACATGCCGCCGCCGAGCAGGGTGTTGAGCACACGCAGGCCCCAGCGGTCGTCGTGGCTCTGGGACACACCGGGCATTCCGAGGACGACGTGGGCCTGTTCGGTCGGACGCTGGCGGATCCGCACCGACCGCTCCGCGAACGTGTCGGGTGCGTGCCGGGGCGGGCGATGGCCCCCGTGGCGCCCGAGGTCACCGAGCAGCTGGTCGGTCAGCTCGATCACGCGGTCATGGGAGACGTTTCCCGACGCTGCGACCACCAGGTTCTGTGGGCGGTAGCGCTCCAGGTAGTAGTCGTGGATCGTGTCACGGTCCAGCTGCGTGATCGAGTCGAAGGTCCCGAGTGTCTCCAGGGCCAGGGGATGCTCGCCGAGCAGCAGCTCGGAGAAGTCCGAATGCACCAGGTCGTCGGGCGTGTCCACGTGGATGTCGATCTCCGACAGCACGACCTGCCGTTCGGCCTCGACGTCCTCTGGTGCGTTCTTCGCGTCGACCACCATGTCGGCCAGGACGTCGAACGCCAACGGCAGGTCCTGGTCCAGGACCTGCGCGTAGAAGCAGGGCATCTCCTTGGAGGTGAACGCGTTCATCTCCCCACCGACGGCGTCCAACTCCTCGGCGATCTGCCGGGCGCTGCGGCGTGACGTGCCCTTGAACAACAGGTGTTCGAGGAAGTGCGAGCAGCCCGCCTCGTCGACGGTCTCATCGCGCGACCCCACCGAGACCCACAGCCCCAGCGTGACGGAGCGCACCGACTCCAGCGGTTCGGTCACAACGGTCACGCCGGACGGCAGAACGGTCAGCTGATGATCCACGATGCCTCACTGGTAGGACCGCGCAGCCTACGGCCTCTCGGGTGCACGGGTGATGTGGTGGCTTTGGCCCGCATGCAACCCGAACCCACCACGGAACGGTCGCGGGCAGCGTCGGAGGGCGGCCCGTAGGCCGCCCTCCGACGTCTCATACCGTGTGACCTCAGTCGCGATCGCGCGAGCGGCTGCGGGTTCGCGTGCGCGTGCGTTCCCCGCCGCGGTCGCTGCCACCCTGATCGTCGCTCTGCGCTGCGGGCGCCGGTGCGGCGTCGCCGCCACCCTCGGAGCTGTCGCCGTCGCGGTCACGGCTACGACCACCACGGGATCGGCCAGCGCGTTCGCGGCCACCCCCGTCACCGCGGCCACCACGATCGTCGCCGCCACGGTCCTTCGGTTCGGCGTCGCCG
>JBDNIX010000011.1:0-7063 GCA_041688045.1 Nitriliruptoraceae bacterium | reverse complement strand
GCGGCAGCCGTCAGCGTCCGATGCGGTCCTTTGCCTGTGGACCGCACTGATGAACCAGGCGACAGCCGCCGTTATCCACATCCGTCATACCTGACTGCCGAACCGTCCGGAGGGTGACGCTGCCGGTGATGACGAGGGTCCTGTCGGTCACCTGCCCTGGTGCGGAGCCGTATCGACCCAACAGCGACGAGCGCGCCGTCCTCAGCAACCAGTGAAGCGAGGTGACGTCGGGACGGTCGATCCGCTTCACCCCCCGCTCCCCGCGCCGGACCGGTGAAGCGAGATGACGCCGGGGAGGTCGATCCGCTTCAGTCCCGACAGGACGGACGGGCTCAACGGACGGTGACGCCGCCGGAGATCACGAGGGTCTCGCCGGTCACGTAGCTGCCCTGGGTCAGCTGCCAGACCCAGTGGGCGATCTCGGCCGGGTCGGCCGCCCGGCCGGACGGAACGCTCTTGACCGCCTCTTCCATGCGTCCACCCGCTCGGGTGCCGGCCGTGTCCACCCAGCCGGGGGCGACCGCGTTGACGCTGATGCCGTCGGGGGCCAGCTCGACGCCCAGCGACCGGGTCAGGGCGACGACTGCCGCTTTCGACGCGCTGTAGAGCAGTTGTCCGGGGGACAGGGCGAAGGCATCCACGGAGGCGAAGTTCACCACGGCGCCCCCGCCGGCCTGGCGAAGATGTGGAGCAGCGGCTGCGGTGACGTTGAGGGTGCCGAGCACGTTGATGTCGAAGATCCGGCGATACAACTCGTCAGTGACGTCAGCCAGGTTGCTGGGTGGATAGATGCCAGCGGCGTTGATCACGGCGCGCAGGGGACCGAGGTCGGTGATCGAGTCGACCGCGGCGTCGACGTCCGCGCGCACGGTCACATCGACCGGCCGTTCGCGGACCGCCTGGCCGAGTCGCGTCGCCAGGGCCTGCAGTGCCTGCGCGTCCCGGTCGAACGCGGCCACCTGCCAACCCTCCGCGACGAAACGCTCCGCCGTCGCCATGCCCATCCCACTGGCGGCACCGGTCACGATCGCGACGTCCGGGGCCGTCATGAGCGCACCACCGAACGCCGGGAGGATGGCTTCGCCGGTTCGTTCATCGGGGCGCGTTCCAGGTGCTCGGCGACCTCCTCCGCCAGTTCCATCTGCTGGTTCCACAGCGGCCGCAGGATGTCGATGCGGGTGTCGGGACGGTCCTTCGCCTGCCGGTGGGCATGGCTCAGGTCGACGTCCGCGGACTCGAGGATGCCCAGGAACCGGGCGATGAGCTTGGCCTGGGCGCTGTAGACGGGCAGCTGTGGTCCGCGAGGTGCAGCCAGGCCGAGGAAGAAGAGCCGATCGATCCCCACGGGCACCGTCATGCCGCCAACGCGCAGCGGAGCGCCGTCGCGCCAGCGTAGGAGGTCGGAGTCGAGGAACGGGAAGCTGACGGTGAAGCCGGTCGCCCACAGGATGGTGTCGATTTCTCGCGCGGTGCCGTCGGTGAAGTGCACGGTGTGGCCGTCGAGCCGCTCGATTTGGGGCACCACCTCGATGCGGCCGTGCTGGATCCAGTAGGGCAGCAGGTTGTTGACGACCGGCGGCTGGTGGTTGAGGTTACGGTCGGCGGGTTCCGGCAGGCCGGGGTACGCGCCGGAGGGTCCGATGATGATGTCGACCAGGGTGCGGGTGATCCGTTCCTGCATGGCCAACGGCAGGCGTGCGAGCCAGCGCAACTCGGCGCGGGGGCGGCCGAAGAATGCCTTCGGCTGGAACGTCTGGCCCCGGCGCATCGAGATGGCGGTCGTGAGTCCGGCGTTGGCCGCGTCCACAACCAGGTCGCACCCGGAGTTCCCCGCACCGACGACCAGCACACGATCACCGGTGATGTCGTCACGGTTGCGGTACTCCGCCGAATGCAGCGCCGTGCCGTGGAAGGTGCCTGGCACGTCGGGTACGAACGGGTTCCAGAGGTGGCCGTTGGCGACCACGACCGCGTCGTAGATCCGATCGGTGGGGCCGTCGCCGTCATCGGTGGTCACGACCCAGCCGCTCCTGCCGTTGCGCTCGCGATCGTCGACGGGCGTGACGCGGGTCACCTCGGTGTTGAAGGTGATGTCGGGGACGAGGTCGTGGTGGGCCGCGTAGGCCTGCAGATAATCCCGCATCTGGTCGCGGCTGGGGTAGACGGGGTAGTGGTCGGGCATCGGGTACCCGTCGAACCCGGAGACGTCGCGGGAGGTGATCAGGTGCAGCGATTCGTAGTCGGTGTGCCAGTGACCGCCGACCCGGTCGGTCTGCTCGAAGACGTCGACATCGAAGCCCTGGTCCCGCAGGATCTGCAGGCCGGCGAGCCCAGCAGCCCCCGCGCCGATGATGGCATACCTGGGGCGGGAGGTGTCGTGGTCGGTGACGGGCACGGGCGGTCCTTGTCGAGCCGGGGGACGCAGTCGGTTGAATCTGCCGGCAGCGCCTGCGCACGGCGGCTGCAGAACCGTACGTCGTCCGGGCAGCGCGATCGTCACCCGGCGTAGACGCCCCACAGCTCGTTGGTCGTCGTCATCTCGCCGAGCTCGACGACGGTGCCGCCAGACGTTTCAACCTCGACACCGGTCAGCTCTGCGGTGAACTGTTCCGGGCCGTCCTGCACCACGGTCATCGTGCCGCCGGTGAGGTCGAAGGTTGCGTCGGTGACCGGTCCCGGATCGTCAGGCATGACCACGTCGTCGCACCAGTTGGCGAACAGGTTCTCTCCGGTTTCGACGTACGCGTCCCACTGGTCGTCCGGAAGCTCCACCTGGCCGGGGATCCCGAGCTCGTCCTCGGTCGCCTGCGGGTCGGACGCGAAGATGAACAGGCCGTGCGTCTGGTCAGCGTTGCTGGCGTAGAACCCGTGTCCGCAGCCGTAGTCCTCCTCCATGCCCTCCAACATGCCTTCCAGCGCGGGCTCAGGCGCCGCGTCCGGTGGATTGCTTTCGCCCGGGTCGCGATCCTGACCGCAGGCAGTCACCGTGGCGAGCAGCACGGCAGCAACCAGGCACACGCCGCGGTGGCCGGTCAGTCGGGCAAACGGTCGCATGGACATCCTGACGTTCGTCGGTACGGCCCCCGGTAGGACGTGAGGCAGGCGGCTGTGGTTGCGTGGCGGTCCGGCTGACTAGGTTTGCCCCACGAGGAGGCTCCCGTGGTCGAGATTCTGTTGGTGCACGGTCCGAACCTGTCACAGCTGGGGACACGCGACCCCGAGCAGTACGGGACGGCCACATTGGACCAGGTCGTCGCTGCGGCCCGCACTGCGGCCGAGGACGCCGGCGCCTCGCTGACCGCTCTGCAGACCGAGCACGAGGGCGAACTGGTCATCCGCCTGCACGCGGCGCGCTCTGACGGCACCGACGTGCTGCTGATCAACGCTGGGGCCTGGACGCACTACAGCTACGCGATCCGCGACGCACTGGAACTGCTGGAGATGCCCAAGGTCGAACTGCACCTGTCCAACATCCACGGTCGTGAAGAGTTCCGTCACACGTCGGTCATCGCGGCCGTGTGCGACGGGTCGATCGCCGGGTTCGGGGTCGATGGCTACCCGTTGGCGGTGCAGGCTGGCCTGCGGTTGCTGGAGCGGCGCGGGTCGTGACCGTCCCGCCACGTGGTTCCGGCGCGGTGGCGATGCCGCCGATGGACCATGCCGCGCGGCGCGACCGGCTGCGGGGGTCGCTGGACGGTCTGTGGTTGCTGGTGTCCGCCCCGGCGAACGTCAGGTACCTGAGTGGGTTCGCCGGCTCCGCGGGCCACGTGCTGATCGGGCCGGCCGCCGCCGCCGATCGTGTCGTCACCGACGACCGTTACGCGCAGCGGGTGGCGGTCGATGCGCCGGACCTGCGCGCCACGATCGACCGCGATGCGGTCGGTGTGGCGCTGGCTGCGGTGGTTGCGGGCGGGACTGGCGGTGGCGTTGCTGGCGGGGTTGCCGGCGCCGTTCCCGGTGGCGACGGCGCCGTCAGGGGACGGCCGCGCCTGGGTGTCGAGGCCGACCACCTGACCTGGTCGGCGGCGCAGGACGTGCGTATGCGGGCTCGCGACCGCGACGTCGAGGTGGTCGGCACCACCGGCGCCGTGGCCGCGCTGCGCGCCGTGAAGGACGATGCAGAGGTGGCACGCCTGGCCCGTGCCTGCGAGCTGACCGTGGCGGCACTCGACTGGCTGTTGGCCGACGTCGTCGCACCCGGCGTGACCGAACGCCAGTTGGCGGTCGCCCTGGAGCGCCGGTTCGTCGACCTGGGTGCCGACGGGGTGGCCTTCCCGTCGATCGTGGCGAGCGGTCCCAACGCCGCCGTGCCGCACCACGAGCCGAGTGCGCGACCGCTCGAGGTCGGCGACGTCCTGACCGTCGACTGCGGCGCGTTGGTGGACGGCTATCACGCGGACTACACGCGCACCGTCGGAGTCCGCTACCTCTCCAAGGAACTTTCCGACATCTACGAGGTGGTGCGTGCCGCCCAGGAGGCGGGACGCCGGGCCGCCGTCGTCGGTGCCACCGCCGGTGACGTCGATGCCGCCGCTCGTGGGGTGGTGGAGGACGCCGGCTTCGGGGCGCGGTTCCTGCACGGCACGGGCCACGGCGTCGGTCTGGACATCCACGAGGCCCCAGCGGTCGCCAAGGGCTCCGGCGCAGCGCTGGTGGTGGGCACCACGTTGACCGTCGAGCCGGGCGTGTACGTCCCCGGACTCGGCGGCGTACGTATCGAGGACACGCTGGTCATGAGGGAGGATGGCCGTGCCAGGGTGCTGACCGACGCGCCACACGCGCTTCGCCTCGTCGGCGACTGACCCACCCTTGCCGTCTCCGTGGCATCATGGCCGCCGATACCACGGGGACCGCGGGGTGCTGACCGCCGCAGGGTGCACCCGGCAGCCATCCGCCATGAGGAGATTCGATGCCCGCCCAGTCGCCCGCCGACAGCTCCCCCGCTCAGCCCTCGGCTGCGGATGACGCGCCGGGCGTGGGCGGCGGCACGTCGAAGCTGCGGAGTATCGGAGGCACCGCCTGGGCGCTGCTCGGCATCGTCGGGATCCTGCTGCTCGTGGGCTGGCTCGCCGGGCGGCTGAGCTTGATCGTTGTGCCGCTCATCCTCGCCCTGTTCCCCGCCACACTGCTCGTCCCCGTTGCCGCCAAGCTCAGGTCCCTGGGGGTCCCCTCGAGCCTGGCCGCACTCGCCTCGATGCTCCTGGCGTTCCTGGCGCTCGCTGGACTCATCGGCGCGATGGTCCCGCTGGTGGCCAACGAGATCCCCGAGCTGGTGGAGTCGGCCAGCGACGGCGTTGCCGAGATCGAGAGTTTCCTCGAGGACGACCCGTTCGGCCTCGGCATCGAAGGTACGTCGGAGTTGCTGGCGACGGCTCGGGAGCAGCTCGGCGAGATCGGTGACTACACCGGTCAGGCCGCAAGCGCAGCGAGCACCGCAGCTGAGGTGCTCGCCGGGTTGCTGTTGCTGTTCGTGCTGCTGTTCTTCTATCTGAAGGACGGTCGGCGCCTGATTCGGGGGATCGTCTCGGCCGCGCCGCAGAGCATGCGCCCTCGCCTGGGGCGTGCAGCCGAACGGGCGTGGGACACACTCGGGTCCTACTTCCGCGGCCAGCTGGCGGTCGCGCTGATCGACGCCATCTTCATCGGTATCGGCCTGTTGATCCTGGGTCTCCCACTGGCGGTGCCGCTCGCCGTGCTGATCTTCTTCGGTGCACTGTTCCCGCTGGTCGGGGCGCTGGCGACCGGAGGGCTGGCGGTGCTCGTCGGGCTGGCCGATGGTGGGCTGGTCACGGCGCTCATCGTCCTCGCGATCATCGTGGTCGTCCAGCAGGTGGAGGGCAACGTCCTCCAACCGCTCATCATCGGGCGGGCGATCGATCTGCACCCCCTGGTCGTCATCCTGGCGATCACCGCAGGGGGGATCCTGTTCGGCATCCTCGGGGCGTTCCTCGCCGTACCGATCGCCGCCATCGTCGCCCGCGTCGTGACAGACGATCCGAGCGAGCCAGCGGTCGAGCAGGACGAACCCGCGGCCGAGTAGCCGTTGGTCGTCGCGGCCGGCCGACGTCGCCCGGGGACGTGTGGCGTGCATGAACCGGGTAGTCCCCTGGTCGATGCGCCGCTCCGGAGTCGAGCCGCCGGGTGATTGGGAGACGAGCGGTCGGGCGCCTTCGGGGCGTGACAGCGCGCGCGATCGCACTCTGCGACAACTCGCTCCCGGAGGTGGCCGAACCAGGCGTGCACACCCAAACGCTACGACTGGAGACTTCGCATGAAAAAGCTATTCGGCACACTCGCACTGAGCGGCTTGACGCTGCTGACCTTGGCCGGCCCTGCTGCGGCGGCCCACGAAGGGACCGACTACCAGGGGAGCCTCTCGGAGCTCAACGGCTCCGGCGGTTCCGGCGAGGCCTACGTCGAGATCTCGGAGGATGGCGAGACCATGACCGTCAGCCTCGATGCTTCCGGCCTCAACCTGGACGGCCCGCACGCGATGCACATCCACGGCCTCGTCGACGGCGATGACGTGCAGGCCTCCACCTGTCCGACGATGGACGCCGACGCCGATGGTGACGGCGTCCTGACGGTCCTCGAAGGCGTTCCGTCATACGGCGGCATCCAGGTGTCCCTGACCACCGAGGGCGACACGAGCCCCGACTCCGCTTTGGCGGTTGAGCGCTTCCCGGCCGGCACGTCCTTCGACTACGAGCGTTCCGGCATCCCGATCCCTGAGAACATCCGTCCGGAGATCGCCAAGTTGCACGTCGTCGTCCACGGCATCGACGAGAACGGCAACGGCACGCTGGACATGGACCAGGAAGAGCGGTCGTCGCTGACCGATGACCTCCCGCGCGAGGGCACCGCGCCCGCGCTGTGCGGCACGCTCACCGCGGTCGCCGGCGGCGAGATCCAGACCGGCGCTGGCGGCATGGCCACCTCGGACAGCACCACGATGACGGCTGGTGTCGCGAGCCTGGCGGGCGTATCGGTGCTCGCCGTCGCTGCCGCGGTCGCGCTGCGTCGTCGTCCGAGCGAGGGCTGACCCTTTCGCCGTTCGTCCGTC
>JBDNIX010000129.1:0-5875 GCA_041688045.1 Nitriliruptoraceae bacterium | reverse complement strand
GGCAGTCGACTTCACTGGCATGGGTCGCGACGAGAACATCGAGGCTTCCATCGCCGCGACCTTGGGAGATCACGAGCCCCTGCGGCGGATGCTGGTCCCTCTCGTGCACCGGCTGTAGGCTTCCGGGCAGATAGTTGCAGGCCGCAACGATGCGTGAAGGGCGCCGCTCCCGCGCGTGAAAGCGTCCCGGCCCATGCGCCGATGCCGCCGCACACCCTGCCAGCGCCCCGGTGAGGGATTGTGTAGACACCCCACCGAGCAGATACCCCGCCGCGGCGGGGGTATCTGTCGTTCTGTGGGTGGTTGTTGCCGGCCATGGGCGCGCGACTTCCCGATATCCGCCGCATCGCGAAAGATGTCCGCCGAACCCATCCCGATCTGCACCACGACGAACTCGTTGCCCTGGTCGCGGCGCTGCTGTCACACCTCCCGCAGCTGCGACGCGGTGCCGGCGACCTGGATCGCTTCGAGCAACTGGCCGACCGCATGCTCGACGAGCAGGAGCTCTTCATCCGCAAGGCCATCGGGTGGGTCCTTCGGGAGACCGGCAGGCAGCGGCCCGAGGCAGTGGCGGCCTGGCTCGAGCGACGGGCCCCGCCATCAGCGTGAGCGATGGTCTCCGGACGGCCGGGGTCGCCACCTCCATGCCGGCACCCCCGTGGTCGATGATGCGGGTGAGGTGGACATCTGACCACACCGACCCTGGCGCGACGAGACCACCTTGTCCGATCTCTTCTTCCTCGATCTACCTGCTCTGTGGACATTGCTGTGGTCGGCCGTCGCCATCGCGCTGCTGCGGATCGGCGACGTGTCCCTGAACGTGTTCCGCGTCGTGTTCGTCGTGCAGGAACGTCGGCTCCTGGCCGCGCTGGTGGCCGGCGTTGAGGCCTCGGTGTGGCTGGCTGCCGCAGGCATCGTGTTCGCGGAGATGACGCCGGTGCGCGTCACGGGATTCATCGTCGGCGTTGCGGTCGGAACCGCGATCGGGGTGACCGTCGCGGGCAGGCTCCGCCTGGGCATGACCACGGTGCGCATCTACGCGGACGCCGCCCGCCTGGACGACGACGGCCATCCTTTGGACATCGGGCGCGCCATCTCGCAGGCTATTCATCTGTCCGGGCATGGTGCGACCGTGTTCCGGGGAACGGGCTTCGGCGGACCCGTCGACATGGTCCTGTCGACGGTCCGGCGTCGCGACGCCGAGCGGATACTCGAGATCGCACGCGGCATCGATCCCGCCACGTTCGCGGCTCTTGACAACAGCCCGCGCCCAGCGCCGTCATTCGTCGGTGCGTCGGTCGGCAGGGTCTGACCCGCGCGACAACCGCCACGGATCGGTCAGCGACCGACCGGCGGTGCGTCCGAGGCTGTGACGCTGGGGCGCCAGGTCGCACGCAGATCGAGGGGCAGGTGCGCCACCTGGTTCCAGCGGTCGAGCAGGATCCGGCCGTCGGGAATCTGCAGGAACTCGGTGATCGACGCATTGCTGACGCCGCCGAGCGTCGGAACCGACAGGCCGAGCAGGCGGTGCGTTCCGTGCCAGACCGGCCCGCCGTGGGTCACGGCGACCATGACGCCACTCTCAGAGGTCACTGCCAGCAGCTGCCGGAGCACCGGGTCGACCCGGTCCCCCAGCTGCTCGGCCGACTCTCCTCCGACTTCGTTGATGACGTCTTCACCGGTCAGCCAGCGCTCCCACCGAGCGGCATCGCCGTTGGTGACCTCGCTGCGCAGCCGGCCCTCCCAGATCCCGAAATGGCGTTCTCGCAGACCGGGGTTCGGCACGGCTTCCCGCCCCAGAGCCTCAGCCAGAGGCCTGGCCGTCTCCATGGTGCGCTGGAGGTCGGAAGCGACCAGTTCCGCTGCGGGGTACGCGACAGCCAGCACTCGGGCCGTGACCTCGGCCTGGGTCCTGCCGATGTCGGAGAGTCCGGCGCACTGCTGGCCCTGGATCCGACCTTCCGCGTTCCAGAGGGACTCGCCGTGGCGAACGAGAACGAGCCGCTTCACGCGGCGGCCTGCGTCACGCGCCGCCCGCACGGCTGCCGCCGACGAGCGTCGATCCGGTGCTGTCCATGACCTCGCCCGTCCGCGGGTTCCGGCGAGGAACGTCTGCCCACAGGCGTTCGAGAGCATAGAGCTCACGCTGTTCGGTGGAGAAGAGGTGACAGACGAGATCGCCGTAGTCGAGCAGCAGCCAACCCGTGGCTGCCGACCCTTCTCGGCGCAGTGGCCTGCGGTCCTGTTCGCGAAGGCGTTCCTCGACTCGGTCGGCTGCCGCCTTCAGCTGGCGGTCCGACGTCGTGGATGCCAGAAGGAAGACATCAACGATGGCGAGCAGTTCCGACACGTCCAGGATGGCCAGATCGGTGGCCTTGACGTCGTCGGCCCCGTCGGCTGCGACGAGCGCGAGCGCGACGGCTTCCTCGGTTGCTGGCACGGGCACCTCTCGGGTCGTTCGGGAGCGATCGTCGCTCGAGTCACCAGGGAACCACAGCGGCGCACCCCGTGCGACGCGTCCGGAACAACCCGAACGTCAGTCGGGCGGGAAGTCGATCCCCACGATGATGGTGACGTCCACCACGGACTGAGGTGTGCCGGACCGTTCGATGATCCCGACGCCCAGACGCTCCTGGATGTCGCGCGCCGCAGCCACATCCTGCGGATCGTCGGAGAAGACCAGGATCCGCGTTTCGCGGTAGGTGAACCGGTCCGCATTTCCGGTCAGCACGATCCGGTAGCGCCCGTCCGCCAGGGCATCTGCGACGTCACGGCCGACCCCGGGTTCGCCGTTGCCGTTCAGGATCTGCACGGCCATCCGCGTCCCGGACGCATCCACGTCGCGCGACACCGAGAACCGGTCGTCCATCAACGCCTCCAGCCGCTCCTCATCTGGGCGGTAGACCTCGTCGGGCCCCGAACCCAGGGGCACGATGGGCAGCGTGATCGTCGTCGCGGCGTCGTCCGTGCTGGCCTCGGCGACTTCGCCCAGAACCGTGCGGATCCGTTCTGGCGTGGCCGTACCCGGCAGGGTGCGAGCCGTCTCGACCACGCCGTCCAACGCGTCCGGGTCCTCGGCGATCATCCACGACAGTGCAGAAAGCACCTGCTGGGCGCGTGGCAGGCTCTGCAGTTCGGTCTCGCCCTCCCCACGGACGACGAGGTAGTCCGCCACGTCTTCCGGAGCCAGCTGCTGGGTACCCGGTTCGAACCGGGTCGTGCCCGAGTTCGGGCCGTCCCGCGGCACGATTCGGGAGGACACGTCGATCGTCGCCCCCCCGGCGGGCTGGAACCAGTTCGCCCAGGCGGTTTCGTCCACCGCCAGAACACCGTCGATGCGCAGACCGAGGAGGTTGTCGACCGTGACCGCGACGAGCGACGACCCACCGAACCCCCAGGCCTCGGCCAAGGTGAAGGATCCGAAGCCCGGAACGTCCGTGACGGTCGACGTCGGGAGCAGCAGGATCGTTGCCTCGTCGCTGCTGCGGTCGGTCGCGAGGACGGCCAGGCTACGTAGTTCGTCGGACGTGCCGTCGGCCGGGGACGTCGTGGCCAGCAGGATGGCAGGTTGCCAACCATCCTCCGGCGGCTCCTGATCATCGCCGACCTCGGGAATGGCGACCCGCTCGCGCGCGGAGTCCAGCCAACCGAAACCCACGGCGACCGCCCCGGCCGCGACGATCAGCGCCGCCACCAACAACACGATGCCGGTCCGACCCAGACGGTCCACGAGGGTCGGAGCTGCCGGCGGATGCGGAGCGAAGAAGTTCCGGATGTCTCCGGCCGGCTCTAGGTCATCATCCGGCTCCGAGTCCTCGTCCGGCTGATCGTCTCGGTCTGGCTCGTCATCCGGTTCCGATGGTCGGTCGTCGGATATGCCTTCGTGGTCGAAAAGATCATCCGCGCCGTCCGAGCGGCCGACGAGTTCGTGCTCCTCGACGAGCGGGTCGTCACCGCCGACGGGAGCCGACGCCCGTTTCTTTGCCAGGCGGCGTCGACGGCGGTTTCGACGGGCGGCGGCCCGAGCCGCTCGCGCGGCACGCCGACGCCGATGTCGGCGCTGCCGACGACTCCGCGGTGTCTGAGGGGGTAGCCA
The DNA here is from genome assembly GCA_041688045.1 of Nitriliruptoraceae bacterium. Lineage (GTDB taxonomy): Bacteria > Actinomycetota > Nitriliruptoria > Nitriliruptorales > Nitriliruptoraceae > CSSed11-175R1. The sequence continues at coordinate 1,779 of JBDNIX010000129.1, read as the reverse complement.
GGCGTCGGAAGCCTCCTGCTCCTCCTCGGGATCGTCAAGGTCGACCTCGTCGTCGTCCGCGGCGACCTCGTCGTCAACGTCCGCATCCGGAACGTCCGCATCCGTGACCTCGGGCTCCGCGGCATCTGACTCTGCAGCGTCCAGGCCCTCCGGAGCGTCCGTCTCTGCATCGGCAGCCACCGCCTCCGGCGACTCATCGGCCGGAACGGCTCGCTCGTCCGACCCCGCCGTCGGGGAGGACCGATGACCTCGACGTCGCCGTTCAGCCATGGGGATCGGCGTAGAGGGAGCGTTCCTGCACGAGCGTCTCGACGGCCTCAGGGACGAGGTACCGGGTCGCACGGCCGTCGTTGAACCGTTCACGAAGGTCCGTCGACGACACACCGATCAGCGGTACGGGGAGACGCACGACACGCTCGGCCAAGTCGCCCGTCAATGCCGCGTCGTACCCCGGGCGTGATGCCGCGACGAACGTTGCCAGCTTTAGAGCCGAGTCAACCCGTTCCCAACGGTGCAGGGCGTTGACCGCATCCATGCCGAGGATGAACCACCACCCCGTGCCGGGCTCCTCGGCCGAGAGCTCCTCCAGCGTGTCCGCCGTATAGGTCGGCCCTTGGCGCCGCACCTCGCGGTCGTCCACACGCAGATGCGGGTTCCCGGCGATAGCCGCCCGCACCAGGTTCACGCGGACATCCGCAGGCGAGATGGTCCGCTTCATCCACGGGTCGCCGGCCACGAGCAGCCGGACCTCGTCGAGCTCCAGGGCCACACGTGCCACCTCGGCGACAACGAGGTGGCCAAGGTGTGGAGGATCGAAGGTTCCCCCGAGCAGTCCGACGCGACGAGACATGGTTCCGAAGCGTAACGTTCGGCCGACAGCAGCTGGTGCAGGACCAACCACTCGACGCCTTCGCAGGTGCGGTCTATCGTGCGCGCCACACCCACGCCCGGGACGATGCCGGTGAACACCACTGCCCGCGACGACGCGGCAACGAAGGTCCTGCTCGACGAGAGCGAGATCCCCACCCATTGGCACAACATCATCCCGGATCTCCCGAGTCCGCCTCCCCCACCGTTGCACCCGGGGACCCATGAACCGATCGGTCCCGACGCGCTTGCTCCGTTGTTTCCGATGGCGCTGATCGAGCAGGAGGTCTCCACGGACCACCGGATCGAGATCCCGGAGGCCGTCCGAGACGTCTATGCCCTGTGGCGGCCATCGCCGCTGTACCGCGCGAAGCGGCTGGAGCAGCACCTCGAAACGCCAGCAAAGATCTACCTCAAGTACGGGGGCGTCTCTCCCGCCGGCAGCCACAAGCCCAATACCGCCGTCCCGCAGGCGTACGACAACGCCGCGCAAGGCGTGAAGCGGCTCACCACGGAGACCGGCGCCGGGCAGTGGGGCTCCGCCCTGGCGTTCGCCGCCGCCCGATTCGGTCTGGGTTGCGAAGTCTGGCAGGTGGCCGCTTCTTTCATCCAGAAGCCCTACCGGGCATCCATGATCCGCACGTGGGGCGCGACGGTTCATTGCTCTCCGTCGGACCTGACCGAGGCCAGCCGGGCGATCCGGGCCGTCGACCCGGACTCCCCTGGATCGCTCGGGATCGCGATCTCCGAAGCGGTCGAGGCGGCCATGGCCGACGAGGAAAGCCGGTACGCGCTCGGCAGCGTGCTCAACCACGTGCTGCTCCACCAGACCGTCATCGGCGAGGAAGCGCTGCTCCAGCTGGCCAAGGTGGGGCAGCGGCCGGACCTGATCGTCGGCTGCACCGGCGGCGG
>JBDNIX010000010.1:0-4604 GCA_041688045.1 Nitriliruptoraceae bacterium | reverse complement strand
CGCCGCGGGCCGACGCCGGACTGGTCACGACGTTGCTGACGGTCGCTGTCACCGCAGCCGTCCTCCTGGGCCTGCGGGAAGCCGTCATTCGCACGGCCGCCCGCCTGCAGGGGCTGCACCTGCAGCACGCCCCGTGGGTCAACGCCGCCGGCCTTGCCGGCGTACTCGCCCTGGCCGTCGGCGTGTGGCTGCCGCTCACCGGTTCCTCCACCCCCAGGCGCCGGGTTGGCGCTACGAGCGTGTCCTGCCATCGATCGGCCGTGCGCACTTCGCCGGGGGAGCCGTCGTCGCCGCACTGGCCTGGATCGCCGCGGCGTTCGCCCCCGACGTCTCGTGGCTGGCCTGGGGAGAGGTTCGACGGGCGGCCGTCATGCTCGCACTGCTGGACCTGGCCGTGCCGATCTCGCCGTTCATCGGCTCGGCAGCACGGCACGTGCGCGAGTGGTCCATGGCGGCGTGGGGCCTGCTGGTCATGCTCGGCGTGGGCCCGCTGATCGTGACGCTGATCGGGGGATGATCACCCGGTCGGATCACTGGTCGAGAGGGCATGCGCCGTGGCGTCAGTTGTCGTCACGCCGGCCGGTGAGTCCATCGGCCACCAGCGCAGCACCGATCCCCGTCAACCAGATGTCCTTGGCGATCGGCGTGCCGTCTTCGGTTGGGCGCACGTCGCCCGGCTGCCGAAGACCCGGGACGTTCCAGTAGAGCCGGTTGAGAGCCAGACCGAACGCCGTCAGCCCCGCGCCGACAAACCACGACGGGATGAACGGAACGAGCAGCGCCGCCCCCAGCCCGATCTCGGCCGAACTGAGGCCGGTGACGAAGGTCTCCGGATCGACGTCCGCCAGCTCAGGATGACCGCTGGCCGCGAACGCGTGCACCCCCTGTGCCGCCTCGCCTTCGAGCCCACGCTTGTTCAACCCGGAGTTGAGGATGAACGCGCCGGCCGCGAGCCGCAGCGGCAGGTGCCAGAGTTTGAAGGTCATGAACGTGCTCCAGGATCGGGATGCGAAGATCAGTGTGGGAATTGCTTGCCATGGCAACGAGGCTACCGAACCATCGGAGGATCGGCCGAACGGCACCGGGTCAGTAGCTTGTCGTCGAACAGTGGCAGCGTCCGGCGAAGCGTCGAGGTGTCGCGGGGGTCAGAGGCGTTGCCCAGGGCAGCCATGACGCGCGTCGAGGTGTCGACGCCCGCCGGACTGGACGATTTCGCAGCGCCGTTCTCCTACGCGACGATCTGGTGGCTGGCCGTCGGATTCCTCGGCGTGCAACTGTCGCTGTCGGCCTACAGCGCCTTCCTGCCGCTGCTGCTGAACCTCGACTTCTTCGACTCCCGAGCGGCCATCGGGCTGCTGATGGGTACCGACAACCTCGTCGGGCTCCTGCTGATTCCGCTGATCGGCGCCTGGTCCGACCGCGTCAACTCACCGCTCGGTCGGCGGTTGCCGTTCATCGTGGTGGCGGTCCCCCTGGCCGCGCTGACACTGGCAGCCATCCCGTTCGCCGCCGTGCTGCTGTGGACGCTGCTCGTCACCGAGGTGGCGTTCACCGCCGCCATGCACGCCTACCGAGCCCCCATCGCCGCCATCATCGTTGACCACACACCACCGACCAGGCGGTCGACGGCCAGCGGCATCGCACAGCTGATGGGCGGGACGGGCGTGCTGTTGTCCTTCGGGGGCCTGTCGCTGCTCTACGACATCGACCGACGCCTGACGTTCGGAAGCGCGGCAGCCGTGCTGCTGGCGAGCCTGGGCATCATCTGGGCCAAGGCCGACCGCAGCCCGGTCCACATCGACAACGCGCCCGTGGCCTCGCCGAATCCGGTGCGGGACATCGTCGACGGCATGCGGGTACTCCTGAGGCCGCCGCGTCGCGTGGCCGCTGTTCGCGGTGCCCGCCGCGTCGCGTGGCCGCTGTTCGCGGTGCCCGCCGTGGCACTGGTCGCCGACCTTGGCGGCCGCGACCGCATCGGGTTCTACCTCGGTATCTACTACGTGTTCACCATGCTCGGGCAGATGGCCGGACCCTTCGTCCTGGGGTCGTCCATGGATCTCCTGGGCAACCGCGGGATGTGGGTCGCTGCTGCAGTCGTCAGCGTCGGCAGTTTCGCGTTGCTCTGGAGCGGTCGCCGACGGCTTGGTACCGAGTCGGAGGCGTTGGCCGGCGCCGTCCACCTGGCGCGTCCGCCGGATGCCGAGTCAGGGGCGAGGTAGATCCTTGCCGTCGGACGCCGGTCATGCCGTGCCAGGGGCTTTCGGCCCAGGGGCATCGAGGTAGCTCCGGACGTACCGCAGCAGCTCCTCGACACCGACCGCGTCGACGGCTGATCCCACGATGTGGAAGTCCGGACGCTGGAGCACTCCGACGACACCGTGTTCGGCCAACCAGGTGCTGTACGTGCCGTCCGGGTCACCGAGGTCACCGCCACGGCCGATGCGCAGCACGCGCCCACCGATGGAGGCGAACCACGTGGCCAGCGACGGGTCCACGAAGACCTCCGGCACGACGAGCAGTCGCCAGCCGACGCCGATCAGGTCGTCGAAACGGCCGACCCCACCGACCCCGTCGGTGACGCGTCCCTGGACCAACAGCTCTCCGGCACCCTCGCTGCCCGTCAGGCACAGCCCCGTGTCCGGGAGGCGCGGCAGCGCGGGGACCGGCGTCAGTTCGCCCGGGACCCGTGCGTCGATCATCGCGCGGTCCCGGGCCTCGGCAGCGTCCGGATCGGTCATGCAGATCACGTTGCCGAGCTGCTCCGAGAAATCGATGACGTCGCGCACGTTGTCTCGTCGTTCCTCGACGTAGCTGTCCAGGAGGGATGCACTGGCGCGGTCGCCCAGGACCAGATCGAGTTTCCACGCCAGATTGGCGGCGTCACGCAATCCGGAGCACAGCCCCTGCCCGGCGAACGGCGGCATCTGGTGCGCGGCGTCGCCGGCCAGCAGCACGCGCCCGCTTCGCCATCGGTCCGCCAGTCGCGCGCGGAAGGTGTAGAGGGTCCGCCGCTCCAGGTGCGCGTTCGTGGGCGTAACGTCCCAGGGGGCCAACAGGCGCCACACCGCAGCATCGGTTGCAAGGTCCTCGGCGGACTCCCCCGGGAGCCGCATGAACTCCCAGCGGCGGCGACCCGGGCCTGCCGACACCGCGGTGGTAGGTCGGGCCGGGTCGCACACCTGCACGTTCACGGGATCGAAGGTCCGCGGCTCGCGCAGGCGGCAATCGGCGATCAGCCACTCGTGCGATGCCCCCAGGTCGCTCATGGGCACGTCGATCAGCCGCCGGACGACACTGTCTGCACCGTCACAGCCCACCACCAGGTCGGCCCGCACCGCCATCGGCCGATCATCCGCCGTCGCGATGATGGTCACACCCTCGTCGTCCGGCTGCAGTGCGGTGACCTCGGCACCTCGTCGGACCTGCAGGGCGGGCAGGGAACGGCTCCGCTGTCCGAGCAGGCCCTCGAGATCGGGTTGATGGAACATCAGCGACTGCGGCCAGCCGGATTCGTCGCGACCGATCCGCCCGAAGCGCAGCAGCACACGGCCGTCGGCGGTCCGCCATTCGTAGACCTCGGCCGGTTCGGTGATGACACCGAGGTCCGGTCCGATCCCGCAGCCCTGGAGGATCCGGGCGGCCTCACCATCGAGGTGAACCGCTCGCGGCAGCGGATAGGGCTGCGCCTGACGCTCCAGCACGATCACGCGCCGACCCCGCTGCGCCAGCAGGATGCCGAGCGTCGCACCCACGGGACCGTGTCCGACGATCGCCACCTCGAAGCGGTCGTCGTCGACCGTCGGAGGACGTCGAGGTGACGGACGCAACGACGCACCTTTCGGATCCGGCGTCCGGCCACGGTACCCAGCGGTGCCCTCCGTCGATCTGTCGCAGTCCACCGATATGTTTGGCCGTCTGCCTCGGTCTGTCCTGTGTGCGACCGACGCGTCAACGACAGGGACAGCATCATGACCGAGGTGATACGCGCGACCGGCCTGGTCAAGCGCTACGGGGACGTGATCGCCCTGGACGGGCTCGACCTGTCCGTGCCCGAGGGCACCGTGCTGGGACTGCTAGCTCGAGTTTCCTGGCTAGCCGTCGCGGGGCTGGCATCGTCGCAGGTCAGGCATGGTTTTTGGTCCTGGCGGCTGTATGACCTAAGTGGTCGGTGCGTGACGGTCGAGTTCGAACAGGTCGAACAGGCGGCGTTGGGTGGGGGTCATGTCGGTGAGCATGTGTCGGGCTTTGGGGCGACCTCCGGTGGAGGGGTAGATGAGCACGGTCTCCTCGATCCCGGCCAGTTCGGCGAGCAGCCCGCGCACCGAGAGGTGCAGGCCGGCCTGGTGGGCCTCGCGGCGCATGAGGTGGGCGATCTGGAGTGCGAGAACACAGTAGAAGGCGTGGACTTTGATCTTCTGTTCGGTCCAGTGGTGCATCGGAGAGAACGACACCACATGGGGGTCCTTGAGCTGCCGGAACGAGCCCTCGACGTCAGGTTGGGTCCGGTAGGCCGCGACGACATCGACGACCGGCCAGTCGTGGCGGTTGGTGAACAGGATCCGTTTGCCGAAGATCTCGTCTTCGAGCCGGGCCCGGGCGTGGGT